>JBAWYO010000174.1:0-3682 GCA_037143495.1 Candidatus Omnitrophota bacterium
GATATCGGGCGAGATCGAAGGCCTGGCCCACGCGAGCAATGACGAACTCGGGACCGGCGGCATGTCCTCTAAGCTGAAAGCGATAAAGATAGCGGCGAACGCGGGCATTACCTGCGTTATCGCTCATGGCAGACAGAAAAATATCGTGCTTGATCTTCTGGGGGGCAAACGGCGGGGAACTATTTTTTCTCCGTCATCGACACGGCATGACGCGGAAAAATACCGGTGGCCTTTGAACAGGAAGAGGAAACAATGAAAAAGATCCAGGCGTTCGTCATGGCAGGCGGTGTCGGAGAACGGCTCTATCCGTTGACGCTCTATCGCGCGAAACCGGCCGTGCCGTTCGGCGGCATCTACCGGATCATCGATTTTACCCTTTCAAACTGCATTAATTCAGGTATCCGCAAAATACATGTTCTTATTCAGTACCGTTCGATCTCGCTCAACCGTCATCTTATCATGGGGTGGTCGATCTTCAATTCCGAGCTCGGCGAATATATCGATGTGATCCCGGCGCAACACGCTGAGGGAAAGCATCTCTATTTGGGGACCGCGGACTCGATCTACCAGAACCTGGACGCTATTAAAGTGGAGAATCCTGATTTCGTCCTGATCCTGGCCGGCGATCATGTCTACAAGATGGACTACCAGGCGATGCTCGACTATCATATCGAAAAACGCTCGGATTGCACGATCAGCGTTGTGGAATTACCGCGTGAAAAATCGCGCGATTTCGGCATTATCCAGACCGACCGGGAGAATATGGTCGTCGGTTTTCAGGAGAAACCGGCCAGGCCAAAAACAATACCGGGATCGCCGCAGATGGTTTACGCGTCGATGGGCATTTACATATTTTCACGCAAACGGCTTGAGGAGGTCCTTACCGCCGATGCCGCGAGAAAAGATTCATCGCACGACTTCGGCAAAAACATACTTCCCTGGATGGTCAAAAACGGGTACCGGGTCGCCGCGTATAATTTTAAGGATAAGAATCACAAAGCCGCGAAGTACTGGAGGGATATCGGCGGGCTCGACGCTTATTACGCGGCCAACATGGACTTGACGAAGGTAAGTCCGGAATTCAATCTCTATGATAATGAGTGGCCGATACGTACCCACCAGGAACAGTGTCCGCCGGCCAAATCGGTTTTCGCCCAGAAGCAGGATGAAGGCGGACGCTGCGGCATGGCGCTTGATTCGCTCGTTTCGCACGGATGTATCCTTTCCGGCGGCAGGGTCGAGCGGTCGATCCTATCGCCGAACGTCCGTATCAACAGCTATTCGCAGGTTGCCGACTCCGTGTTGATGGAAGGGGTCGATGTCGGCCGGTACGCGAAGATCCGCCGGGCGATCATCGATAAAGATGTCAGGATACCGCGATATGAGACGATCGGGTATGATCTCAAGAAAGACAAAAAACGGTTCTTTGTCACCGAATCCGGGATCGTTGTCGTCGCGAAGGGATCTAAGATCTAACGGGGAAGAAAGGCTAGAAATGATCAGGCGGGCTAAAATCAAGGACGTAAAGAATATCCAGAAGCTCATAAAGTTTTACGCTGACCGCGACGAAATGCTGCCGCGGTCGCTTAATGAGCTCTATGAAAATATCCGTGATTTCTTTGTTTTTGACGAGCGGGGAAAAGTGGCCGGATGCTGCGCGTTGCATGTGTGCTGGCAGGATCTGGGCGAGATCAAGTCGCTTGCCGTGGCGCAGTCGAAGCATCGCAAGGGCATCGGCAAGAAGCTTATTAATGCGTGCTTAACAGAGGCGCGGTCGCTGGGACTAAAAAAAATATTCGCGCTGACATATAAGCCGCTCTTCTTTAAAAAATTCGGTTTTAACGAAACTGAAAAAGCGAACCTGCCGCACAAGATCTGGGTCGATTGCATAAAATGCGTGAAATTCCCCGACTGTAACGAAATAGCGCTGATAAAGGAGTTATAACGTGGGATATACGATTACGGAAAAGATATTGATGGCGCATGCCGACAGCAACCCCAAAAAAATAGAGCCGGGCGAATTTATCATGGCAAAGGTCGACCTGTGCCTGGGTAATGATATTACGGCACCGTTGGCCATCAAAGAAGTCGAGAAACTCGGTCTCAAAAAAGTTTTCGATAACAAAAAAGTCGCTTTGATCCCCGATCATTTTACCCCGAACAAGGATGTCAACAGCGCGAACCAGTGCAAGATGGTGCGCGATTTCGCGAAAAAGTACGATATCAAGCACTATTATGAAGTCGGGAAGATGGGGATCGAACACGCGCTCCTGCCCGAGCTTGGACTCGTGCTGCCGGGCGATCTGGTCATCGGCGCCGACAGCCATACCTGTACCTATGGAGCGCTGGGAGCTTTTTCGACCGGCGTGGGATCGACCGATCTGGCCGGCGTGTACATGACCGGAAAGGTCTGGCTCCGGGTCCCCGAGACGATGAAATTCATCTACGACGGAAAGCTGCCGAAATGGGTGGGAGGCAAAGACCTGATCCTGCATACGATCGGCGACATCGGTGTCGACGGAGCGAATTATCGGGCAATGGAATTCTGCGGACGCGCGATCGAGACGCTCGCTATGGATGACCGGTTCGCGATGTGCAATATGGCGATAGAAGCCGGCGGCAAATCCGGCGTTATTTCTCCTGACGAGATCACCTGCGCGTATGCGCGCGAAACCGCGCGGGTCGCGGGAAGATCGATCAAGAGCGATAAGAAGTGGCTTTCCCTTGCCAGTGATAAAGACGCCGGCTATTGCGCGGTACGCGCCTACGATGTTTCGAAGCTTGAACCGCAGGTAGCCCTGCCGCATCTGCCGTCGAACGTTAAACCCGTAAGCCAGATCAAGAATATGCCTATCGACCAGGTTGTGATCGGTTCGTGCACGAACGGCCGTATCTCTGATCTGCGCAGCGCCGCGCGGGTCCTGAAGGGGAAGAAGATATCCTCACGGGTCAGGCTGATCGTGATCCCGGCGACCCAGAAGATCTATCTCCAGGCGCTCAAAGAAGGGCTTATTGAGATATTCGTCAATGCCGGCGGCGTTTTTTCGACGCCGACCTGCGGACCGTGCCTGGGAGGTCATATGGGTATCCTGGCTGAAGGCGAGCGTGCTATTTCGACGACCAACAGGAATTTTGTCGCGCGGATGGGGCATCCGAAATCGGAGGTGCTGCTTTCGAATCCGGCGGTCGCCGCCGCATCGGCCGTTAAGGGGCGCGTCGCGCATCCGGAAGAAGTGGCCTGAGATCTCGCTGAAAGAATAACAAAAAGGGGCAGAAGATGATATTAAAAGGCAGTGCATGGAAATTCAAGGATGATGTCAATACCGACGATATCATCCTGGCGAAGTATCTGAATACGACCGATCCTGTCGAGCTGGGTAAGCACTGCATGGAAACGATCGATCCTGAGTTCCCGAAGAAAGTCGCCAAGGGCGACATCATGGTTGCCGGCAGGAACTTCGGCTGCGGCTCGTCGCGTGAACATGCGCCGGTGTCGATCAAAGGCTGCCAGATCAGTTGTGTTATCGCGCAAAGCTTCGCGCGGATATTTTTCAGGAATTCTATTAATATAGGCCTGCCGATCCTTGAATCGCCCGAAGCGTCCGCTGATATCAAGGAGGGCGACGTTATTGAAGTTGACCTCGAAAAAGGACGTATACGCAACGTAACCAGGGAAAAAATA
>JBAWYO010000175.1:0-3650 GCA_037143495.1 Candidatus Omnitrophota bacterium
ATCAAAGCGGGAGCGCTGGCTCGAAGGGTCGCTCCATTCTGTCGAGGATATTAAGGTTTCCGGCGGCGAGCTCGATATCAACGTGATCAAAAGGATCCTGCCGCACCGGTACCCGTTCTTGCTCGTTGACCGGATCCTGACGATAGACGGCATGCATATTGTCGGTATCAAGAACGTCTCCGCAAATGAGGAATTCTTTCAGGGGCATTTTCCCGGCAGGCCGATCATGCCGGGCGTTCTCGTGATCGAGGCGATGGCCCAGGTCGCCGGCGTCCTGATGCTGGCGAAAGATGAGAATTTCGGCAAGCTCGCCTATTTTACCGGCATTAATAACGTCAGGTTCAGGAAGACCGTAGTACCGGGCGACCAGCTGGTTTTTGACGTTCAGATCGTGCGGGTCCGGTCCAGGCTCGGCCAGGCAAAAGGGCAGGCAAAGGTCGATGGCGTTGTCGTCTGCGAGGCTGATCTCATGTTCGCGCTGGTGGACGCCTAAGGAAGAAAATGAACATACATCCGACAGCGGTGATCGATAAAAAAGCGAAACTTGCCGCCGACGTCCAGGTGGGACCGTACGCGGTGATCGGTCCGGATGTCACCATAGGCGCGGGTACGATCATCGACGCGCACTGTGTTATCGACCGCTTTACGACGATCGGCAAAAAGTGCCACCTCTTCCCGAGCGCTGTTATCGGCGCCGCGACACAGGACCTCAAGTATAAGGGAGGCGAATCGTTTGTTGATATCGGGGATGAGAATATTATCCGGGAGTTCGTCACGGTCAACCGCGGCACCGATCAAAAATCAGTGACGAGGATCGGTAATAACAATCTTATTATGGCGTACGCCCACATAGCGCATGATTGCGTGATCGGCAACAATGTGATCATCGCCAACGGCGGGACGCTCGCCGGCTATGTCACCCTGGAAGATAAAGTCATTATCGGCGGGCTCTCCGGCATCCACCAATTCGTGCGGATCGGTACGCTCGCGATCATCGGCGGTTGTTCAAAAGTTGTCAAGCATATCCCTCCGTACGCTATGGCCGACGGCCACCCGACCAAGGTCTACGGCCTTAATATTATCGGCCTGACCCGTGCCGGCGTTTCATCCGCCACCAAGACCCAGCTTAAGCGCGCTTTCAAGATACTCTTTAATTCGGGCCTCTCATTACCGCACGCCCTGAAAGAGATCGATGATACCGTAAAATCAGTCAAGGAGATCAAGATCCTGACCACGTTCTTAAAGACGGTCAAAGCCGATACTAAACGCGGGGTATGCAGGTGAAGCAACGACGTTTGGGGTTAATCGCCGGATGCGGTGATTTTCCTTTACTCTTCGCCGAGGCCGCAAAGGCCCAGGGCGTGAGCTTGGTCTGCGTCGCGATCAAGGATGAAGCATCGGCGAAGCTTACCAACGCGGTTGAGACGATACACTGGGTCACCTTCGGCGAAGTCAAAAAAGTTATCGATATTTTTAAGCATGAAGGGATCACCCGGGCGGTGATGCTGGGGGGTATTACCAAGACCCGTTTTTTTAAGGATCGCCCCGCGGTCGACGCCGGCGGTAACGCGGTGTTGCGGCTGGCGAAAGATAAAAAGGATCTCACGCTCTTTAAAGCCGCAGCGCTCTATCTGCGGCTTCATGGCATTACGCTTGTTTCCGCTCTTATCTGCCTCAATGATCTTCTTGCCCGTAAAGGCACCATCACGCAGCGAGAACCGACCGCGCGCGAACGCGGCGACATCACCTTCGGCTACCGTATCGCCAAGCGTGTCGCCGGCCTTGATATCGGCCAGACCGTTGCCGTTAAAGATAAGGTTATTCTTGCGGTTGAGGCGATCGAAGGGACCGATAGCGCGATACGCCGCGCGGGGACGCTTGGTAATGGCGGGATCGTTATTGTAAAGACGGCCCGGCCCGGCCAGGATATGCGGTTCGATATACCGGTTATCGGCGCGCGTACGATAACGGTCCTCAAAGAGGCGGGGGTTTCATGTCTCGCGCTCGAGAAGAATAAGACGCTCATCGCCGGCCGCGCAGAGGTCGCGCGACTCGCCGATGAGGCGGATATCGCGGTCGTCGTCGTCTGAATAAGTTACGATTCTTCAGGGCGCAGAAGGTATGGGGTACGGCAGGCGGGGTCCACCCGCAGGCTTACCTCGGGAATACGCGCATACAGTAGAGCGGTTGGGTCATTGCTTCTTTCATAAGGAACGGTGGTCATGTAGGGTAAGCCGAGGAGGGGCACCGGCTGCCGTACCGAGTGTGTAATTTTTTTGGAGCAAAACGTGGCGGCGCCACAGAGGAGGGGGTATGGAAGAGAAGAAGACACCATCGAGCAGGAAGCCGGAATTGGTACGGCAGACCCTCATCGCGGATGTAGACAGGGTGATCCAGACGCTCAGGAACAGCGAAGAGCACATGGTCGCTTTTGAGAAAGTCTTCAACGAGACGCAGTGGTATCTCGGCGAAGAGCGCACGAAGCGTGAGCGGCTCGAGACGGAACTCAAGGCCCGCACGCAGTCGGTCGTTGATCTTGAGGCGCAGGTCAATGAGCTCAAGCAGCATGCCGGCCAGACGCAATGGTATCTGGGCGAGGAGAAAGCCCGGCGGGAAGAGCTCGAGAAGGCCCTGCAGGGTTCTCTCGAAAGATGCCGTTCTCTTGAGATCCAGCTCGATGAGTTGAGGGTCCAGTTCGAGGCGACCCGCAAAGAGCTTCAAGATACGCAGTGGTATCTCGGGGAAGAACGCACCAAGAACGCGCCGAAATAGGAACGAACGTTACATGATGTGTCCGGTACTTTCACTCTGGGCGAAGTGCTCATGTCATGGCGGGGTTATCTGCGGCTATTGTATGCAGCTGACCCTCTCGGTTATCGCTATGGCGCTCGGGGCGTTCTCCGCCGTGAAGCCGGGAAAAACGATACGGATCCAGGGCGCGCTGTACAGATTCTTTAACTGGAAACTTGAACCGATAGATCTCGAAAAACAAATACGGAATATTCGCCTTAGGGGCCTCGCGGCCCTCTGCCTCGGTATTATTTCGATGGCTTGTCTGATCGCGCGATAATATTTTTTATCTCTACGAAAAACAGCAGGGCGCCCGTCAGGGCGCCCAGCTGTTTTTATCTTCGCGTGCGATGCCGCGACAGGCCTTTGTGCTACACCTGTCCCGCCGCGACAGGATCGATCGGGCTCCTATCGCTTGGTAGTATGGCGACCGGATTCATCGCGGGTAATAATACTATTCGATCTCCCGCCTGCGTTAACTCTGTCAAGGCTCCGTCTATCGCGGCGAGATTTACGCCGGCTCTTCCCAATAAACTTTGAGCGGTTGCGATGGCGGCCTCCGCGCGCGCGCTTTCGCCTTCACCTGCGGGTCCACCGCTAAGAGGGACGTTCGGGATGATCGTATAATTTCCACCGACAATAGTTACCGGGGTCCCGGCGGCGGAAGCGGCTTCGCCTTCGGGCCTGTTGAGGGCGGGCATCACAATCTCGTCAATGCCGGTCTGTGTTTCAGCGGCGTCGAATGGCAAGGAAGTTGTCGTTACGGTGCCGTTGCCGGCAAGAACAAATTCTTCCGTGGTCACATGGGTGAGATCTCGGCTGTTAATGCTGTTGATAATATGGAGTATATTGCTTGGTCT
>JBAWYO010000176.1:0-3649 GCA_037143495.1 Candidatus Omnitrophota bacterium
TTCGATGCCCTACCATTTTATCGCATGGTATGAGGCGCTCAGGCCCTACGGGATCCGCTTGAGTTGTTTTGATGTGTACGCGAAAGAAGGGGAGCGGTGGGAAAAAACGCTCCGATATTTTTTGCGGTCTGAAGGGATTGAACCGACCGCGGCGATCCTGCAAAAGATCTTCAGGCGCCGGCAGTTGCTTTTCAGGAAATATTTTAAGCGGTTTCTCTTTGCGGGCGCCGCGGAGGTCATAGGCGCTCTTAAGGAGCAAGGGTATCTGCTTGGGTTGGTAACGGGAACGCCGCTGCATGATGTGCGCGAGATACTTCCGCGGCGCGTCTATCAGAAATTCGACACGATCGTCACCGGCGATCGCGTACGCCATGGCAAACCCCACCCGGAACCGTATCGTACCGCCGCGCGCGAATTGAAGGTTGAAGCGCGGGATTGCATCGTGATCGAAAACGCGCCGTTGGGTATCGCTTCTGCCAAGGGCGCGGGAATGTTCTGCGTTGCTGTTACGACAAGCCTGCCGAAAGCGTATTTAACCGGCGCCGATCTCACGGTCACGCGGTTAAGCGATATCGGTTCCCTGGCGGGGAAGCTTCAGCGGGTTGCTACAGGGCAAAAATAGTTGTCACCAGCCATATTCTATGCTAGAGTAATACAGTATTATTCGTGATTATTTTTGAGGGAACGAGGACAAGGAAAGACAGCAATGATCAAACTCCTGGTGGTTGATGATGAAGAGGATGTCCGCGCCTTTTTGGCGAATTTTTTCCGGCGGCGCAATGTAGAAGTTTTTACCGCCGGTTCGGGGGAAGAAGCTGTCGCGGCGGTTGCCGCCGTACATCCTTACCTGATCCTGCTTGATATCGAGATGCCTGGCATGAATGGTATCGAGACGCTCACGAAGATCAGGGCGATCGATCTTGCCGCTAAAGTTATTATGGTCACTGGGAAGGGCCCCGAAGAAGAGAATGCCTTTGAGCAGTGCCGCCAACTCGGGGCGCTCGATTATATACACAAACCGCTTGAACTTACCGAGCTCGACAAAAAGGTCATGAAGGAGCTCTCGCTCGCCCCGTAGCATCAAAAGGGACCATGTCGATCGATTATAAAAAAGAGCTTGAATCGGCCGCAAAGACGATGGTCCTCGTCCATGAGCCGGATACGCTCATCAAGATGATCGCGCGGATCTTCATCCAGAAGGTTCAGATCGACCATGCCGGCGTACTTCTCTACCATAAAGAAAAAAATGCGTTTGTTCTGAGCGTCTCACGCGGGCGGCTCGGCTCGAAGATCCCGGTTGGTTTTGCCAGGATCGGCAAAGAGAATCCGCTCATCAGGTTCTTCCAGGAAAATCTCGGGAAGAATTTTTTCACGCACAACGCGCTCGTCTATGATGACGCTAAAAAAGTAATTATCGATCCAAACGTTGATCCCACCCTCAGGGACGTGATCACACAGGCGCTCTATCACATTGAGATGTTCGACGCGGTCGCCTGTATCCCCAGTTTTTACCGCAATGAATTGCTTGGCATCTTAATGCTGGGACGCAAGAACGATGGGACCGGCTTCGACCAGAGCGAGATAGCTTTTTTTATGGCGCTCGCCTCAGATGTCGGCATCGCGATCCGCAATGCGCAGCTCTTTAAATCGCTCGAGACAGAGCTCGAGAACCGGCGGCGACTTTTTATTAATACGACCGTTGCGCTCGCGACCGCGATCGACGCGAAGGATCATTATACGCATGGGCATACTTCGCGCGTCACTACGATCTGCCTCGAGATAGCGAACCGGTATTTTCACAAGACACGCCGACCCCCCGATCAGGATTTTCTTGAGAAGCTGCACATCGCCGCGCTCCTGCATGATATCGGCAAGATAGGGATCCCCGAATCGATCCTCAATAAGACCGGCGCGCTCACGCCTGAAGAAGCGCGCCGTATCCAGGAACATCCGATGGTCGGCGTGATGATCCTTGAGCCGATTAAAGAGCTGGGGGATGCGCTCCTGGGTGTTAAGTATCACCATGAACGTTATGATGGAACCGGATATCCGGAAGGGCTGAAGGGCGCGGCTATTCCGCTGATCGCGGCTGTTATCGCGATAGCCGATACCTTTGACGCGATGACCACTAACCGGCCGTACCGGTACCAGATGTCAAAGAGTGAATCGATCGCGGAGATAGAGCGGATGTCCGGCAAGCAATTCGATCCCGCTTTCTGCGAGATCATGGCAGAACTCTATAATGAAGGAAAGATCTAAGGTCATTGCAGCGGCCGTTGAAAAGAATTTGACAGACGCTTCTTATTAAGGTATATTCTTCTAATATATGGACAGAAATACAAAGTATTCACTCATATGTTGCGCAGGTGTAAGCCTCATCCTCGCGATCATGATAAGCGGGTGCGGCACGCTTGACGCGCCGCGCAGGGGGAATGAGGGGTCCGATATCGTGCGCGCCGAACGGCCGCTTAATGTCGCTACGAACCTCAAGTTCGAGGATCTTCCGGTGCCGGCGGGGTTTAGCTGCCTGCGCGATCAGTCGTTCGTCTTCCAGGACGGCGCCACACGAGTCGGCCTCATGCGATATGCCGGCAGGCCGGACGCGAACCAGATACTGAATTTTTACCGGACGCAGATGTCGCTCTATAACTGGGACCTCCTTAATACCGTGGAGTACGGGAATACGACTATGAATTTTATTAAAGGGTCTGAGAGCTGCGTGGTGACGATCGAGCCGTTGACGACCAAGACCGTGATTAACATTATTATTTCGCCCAAGACCGGGTCCGTGAGTACCGGTTTCAGCTTTAAAAAAGACAAGTTTTAGGCCTTCTTGAAGCCGGTTTTTTCTCTTGACAAAGCTGGCTTTTGTGATAAACTTAACCCATCAGGCTGTACCACCATAGATAACTTTAAATCTGGCTAAGAAAGGAGGGAGGAAAGTTACGGCTGAAAGTTATCAAACTATGGTGATATGCATATAGATAGTTCGCGGATGCGGTATAAAAGTAAAATTTATAGGCATCCGCTAAGCAATATATAGCAGTAAAAATTCCTTAAGGAGGAATATAATGAAGAAGTTAATGATGCTCTGCATCATAGCGTTAGCGGTAGCGATTGCGTTACCCGCTTTTGCAGAAGTGCAGAACGTGAAAGTAAGCGGGGATCTGTCCGCCCGCGCGATTGTAAGAAGGGGTTACAATCTCGATAAGGATGCGACCGCAACTTCAAAGACGACGACCAACTACATCCAGGGCGCCGCTGAAGTGCAGGTTGAAGCCGATATGACGGACAATGTCTCCACGGTTGTTCGGTTTGCCGATCAGAGAAACTGGGGAGATAACACCGGTTTAGCTGCTGGCAACTCAACCAACCAGTTCAATCTTCTGGTTGACCTCGCGAACGTGACGCTGAAAGAGTTCGTCTATTCGCCGCTCACATTGACCATCGGCCGCCAGGACCTCTGGTTCGGCAAAGGGTTCATTGTTGGCGCCAAGCTGAGAGATCCTTCAGCCGCGATCAGCGCTCCGGAGTACACGGTTTTCAATTCATTCGACGCTATCAAGGCGACGTTGGATTTTGATCCGTGGAAACTCGATGCGGTCTATTCGATCATCGAAGAGAACGCGATCAACCTGAACGACAATGT
>JBAWYO010000177.1:0-3649 GCA_037143495.1 Candidatus Omnitrophota bacterium
TAAGGGGGCTGTTATGACCGAGCAAAAGAAGCGTACGCGCGACCAGATCGCGACGATCTACAAAGGGATGACCGCCGAAGCGATGAAGCTTTCGTTTCTGGCGCACCAGGAATACACGCTTGCGAAAGACCAGTATTCGGCCACCAAAAACGATGATTTCTGGGCGCTCGCTTTCGCGGTGCGCGACCGTGTCGTCGAGCGCTGGATCCATACCCAGCAAACGTATCACAAGCAGAATGTCAAACGCGTCTATTACCTGTCGATGGAATTCCTGATCGGCAGGCTTCTCGGCAATTATACGGTTAATCTCGGTTTGAAAAAAGAGGTCGAGGAGGCGATGGTCGATCTCGGGTTCGATCTTGAGGAGCTCCGGGAGCAGGAGATGGATGCGGGCCTGGGAAACGGCGGCCTGGGGCGCCTCGCGGCCTGCTATCTCGATTCGATGGCGACGCTCGGCATTCCCGCGCATGGTTACGGCATTCTTTTTGATTATGGTATTTTCAAGCAGAAGATTAAAGACGGTTATCAGGTCGAGCTTCCCGACGCGTGGATCAGCCTCGGCAGCCCGTGGGCGGTAACCCGCCCTGAATACGCCGTCAAGGTCCGGTTTTACGGACGATCGGACCTGCAGCACGACGCGACCGGCCGGTTGCGGGCGCACTGGGTAGATACGCAGGATGTGCTTGCCCTGCCGTATGATTTCCCGATCCCGGGCTACAAAAATGACGTTGTTAATACCCTTCGGCTCTGGGCTGCGCGTTCGACCGAAGAATTCGATTTTGACTATTTTAAGGACGGTGACTACGAACGGGCGGTCCACCAGAAGATACTCTCAGAGAACATCTCAAAGGTGCTCTATCCCAGCGATGATGTCAGTCGCGGGCGGGAATTGCGCCTCAAGCAGGAGTATTTCTTTACGGCGGCGTCGATCGGGGATATTATCCGGCGTTTTAAATCGGGTAACGATGATCTGCGCAAGCTCCCGGATAAGGTCACGATCCAGCTTAATGATACCCATCCGTCGCTGGCGATCGCCGAGCTGATGCGGGTGCTGCTTGACGATTATGATTTCGCCTGGGACGACGCCTGGTCGGTTGTTACCGGGGTCTTCGCGTATACGAATCACACGTTGATGCCGGAGGCGCTCGAGCGCTGGTCGGTCGACATGCTCTCCAGTCTTTTGCCGCGTCATCTGCAGATCATTTATGAGATCAATGCCCGGTTCCTGAACGATGTTGCCGATCGTTTTCCCGGAGACCATAATCTGCTCAACCGGGTCTCGATCATCGAAGAAGGGGTACCCAAGAAGGTGCGTATGTCGCACCTCTGCGTTGTCGGCAGTTACGCGGTCAACGGCGTTTCGAAGCTTCATTCAGAATTGCTCAAAACGCGGGTCTTCAGGGATTTCTATATGCTCTATCCCGGGAAGTTCCTGAACATCACCAACGGGATCACGCAGCGCCGCTGGCTCCTGAAAGCGAACCCGCTCCTCTCGGGGCTTATCACGGAATCGATCGGGGATGGCTGGATACGCAATCTTGAAGAACTGCATAAACTCAACGACTACCGCGATAAAAAGGCGTTTAAGAACGCCTGGCGGCTGGTCAAGGACCAGAATAAGCGGAGTCTCGCGAATTACATACAAAAATCATCGAATATTTCGATCGACCCGCAGTCACTATTTGATGTGCACATCAAGCGGATCCATGAATATAAGCGTCAGGTCCTTTTCTGCCTCTATATTATCTCGCAGTATCTGCAGATCAAGAACGAACCTTCCCGGTTTGTTCAGCCGCGGACCTTTATCGTCGGTGGCAAGGCGGCTCCCGGGTATTATCTGGCCAAGCTGAGCATTAAATTCATCAATAATATCGCCGATGTCATTAACCGCGACCGGTCGGTCCGCGATAAAATGCGGGTCGTTTTTCTTGAGAATTACCGGGTCTCGCTCGCTGAGCGGGTATTTCCCGCGAGCGATCTCTCCGAGCAGATATCGACCGCCGGCACGGAGGCCTCCGGGACCGGCAACATGAAATTCATGCTCAACGGTGCGCTGACGATCGGCACGCTCGACGGGGCGACGATCGAGATATCGGAAAAGCTCGCGAAGGATGATATTTTCATTTTCGGCCTCAAGGCGCATGAGGTCGAGGAGTTGCGCAGGCAGGGGTACAACCCCGGTGATTTTATCAATCACTCGCCGTCCCTCGGAGAGATCATTACGCTCATCGCCGGCGATTTTTTCTCGGCATACCATCCGGGGCTCTTCAATCCGCTGTTGGATATGCTGATGCATCACGACCCATATATGGTCTGCGCCGATTTTGACGCCTATTGCCGTACCCAGGATAAGGTTTCTCAGGCCTATCTGGACCAGGATGAGTGGACCTCGAAGTCGATCGCGAACGTCGCTCAGAGCGGCACCTTTTCAAGTGACCGGGCGATACGCGAATACGCGAAGAACATCTGGAATGTACAGTCGCACGGATAAGAAGAAAATGACGGGGAAAGGATCCCTCACGGCATGCAAAAAGATAAAAAAGGGCACCTCGAAATAACAAAGGCATACGAGAACCTTGAGTTCCTGAGCGGCCCGCCGGCGCGCCTGATACGGATCCTGGCCGAGATGATCGAGCCGGATGCCCGGTTCCGTAAGCAGTGTGTGCGGGATACGGTCGTTTTCTTCGGTTCCGCGCGGATACTCCCGCGCCGCGACGCGCTCGCGCGCCTGAAAAAAATGGATGTGAAAGTTATGGGCACGCGGAATCCCTCGGCGGAATTGCGCCGCGAACACGCCCAGGCCCGGCGTGACCTGGCGATGTCGGAATATTACGAGCGGGCCGCGCAGCTCTCCGAAAAACTGACGCGGTATTTCATGACGCTTAAAAAAAGAGGCCGGAACTTCCTGGTCTGTTCCGGCGGCGGCCCGGGGATCATGGAGGCAGCCAACTACGGAGCGAAGAAAGCCGGCGGCAAGTCGATCGGGCTTAATATCAGCCTGCCGATGGAGCAATATCCCAATCCGTACCAGAGCAAGGATCTCGCCTTCGAATTTCACTATTTCTTCATCCGCAAATTCTGGTTTTTTTATCTGGCAAAAGCGCTTGTCGTGTTCCCCGGAGGGTTCGGAACGCTCGACGAGTTCTTTGAACTTTTGACGCTGATGCAGACCGGCAAAGCGAAAAAGCACATGGGGGTCGTCCTTTTTGGCAGCGAATACTGGCATTCGATCATTAATTTCAACAAGATGGTTGAGTGGGGGATGATATCTCCCGAGGACCTGAAGCTCTTCAAGATCGTCGATGACGTCGATGAAGCCTTTAATTACCTCAAGGGTGAGCTTGAGCGGTACAGCCATCCTCCCCGGTATTGTCCTCCCCCCAGCGCGATCAATCCGTAGGATAGTGCTTTATTTTAGGAGCAGTAACGCGGGGCGCATCGATACAGCTACGTTAGCAAAACAATTTTTACGGGTCCTGTCGCGTCAACCGGTTCGCGGGAACGCTCCTGCCTGCTCCTGCGGCAGGCCATCGCTCGGAAAAATCTCTTTTTACTTTCGCCTGCGGCTTTGCCTCCAGCGAAAGACCAAGCTAAAAAGAGATTTTTACGTCCCGCTCACCGGGGTTGCCGCGCCGCCCGTAAAAATTAC
>JBAWYO010000178.1:0-3645 GCA_037143495.1 Candidatus Omnitrophota bacterium
ATCTCAAGGATTGCGTCGATTCCGATTTTGCCGCCTTCAGGAAGAAGGTCTACCGGCGGGTTTTCAGCTCCGGCGTCAGCCTCAAGAAAGCGGCGCAGAAGATCGAGGCCAAGTACGGGATCCCGATCGTCAATAAAAGGATCGCGGTCACCCCCGTGAGCATTATCATGGAGGCGCACGCGACGAAGAAAAAGTTTATCGCGCTCGCCCGAACGCTCGATATGGCGGCGCGCGATGCCGGGATCGATTTTATCGGCGGATTCGGGGCGCTCGCCCAGAAAGGGCTGACGAAGTCGGACCGGGTCCTCATCGAATCGCTGCCTGAAGTTCTCGCGGGGACCGCGCGGGTATGCGCTTTCCTCAATGTCGGTTCGAATGTGAGCGGGATGAATATCGACGCGGTCAATATGATAGGGCCGATGCTCAAGGAGACCGCGCGCAGGAGCAGGAACGCGCTCGGGTGCGCGAAGTTCGTCGTGTTCGTTAATGCCCCTGAGGATAATCCGTTCATGGCCGGCGCTTTTCACGGCATCGGTGAACCGGACGCGACGCTCAATATCGGCATCAGCGGTCCGGGCGTCGTCAGGTCCGTCGTCGAGAAGAATACCGACGGTGATCTTAGTTCTCTTTCGGAAGTGATCAAACGGACAGTCTTTAAGATAACCAGGGCGGGCGAACTCGTCGGACGTGAACTCGCCTCCGACCTGGGCGTACCCTTCGGTATTGTCGATATTTCTCTGGCGTCGACGACGGCCGTCGGCGATTCGGTCGCGAATGTGATCGAGGCCTTCGGCATTGAAGTGATGGGTACGCACGGTTCGACGCTCGCGCTCGCGCTGCTGATGGACGCGGTCAAAAAAGGCGGTGCCATGGCTAGCGCCAATGTCGGGGGGTTAAGCGGTACCTTTATTCCGGTCAGCGAAGATTCGGGCATGATCGCGGCGGTCCGTAAGAAGGCGCTTAGCCTCGACAAACTTGAGGCGTTGACGGCGGTCTGTTCGGTCGGGCTCGACATGATCGCGGTGCCCGGGAATACTCCTGCAGAGACGATCAACGCGATTATCGGCGACGAGCTCGCTATCGGGGTCATTAACAATAAGACGACCGCGGTCAGGATATTGCCGGTCCCGGGAGCCCGGGAAGGCGACTTGATCGAGCTCGGCGGCCTTTTAGGCAGCGTCCCCGTAATGAGGGTCAATAAATATTCCGCGAAGAAGTTCATGAGCCGCGGCGGGCGGCTCCCCGCGCCGGTGACGAGCATGAGGAATTAGCGATGACGACCCTGCATAAGGTTCTTGTCAAGGAGCTGATGATCGCCGATCCGGTAACTATACATGTCGGCGCGCCATTCAGCAGGGTTTGGGAGATCTTTCAGGCGCGCCATATCAGGCATCTTCCCGTTGTTGACGATCAGGGGGTCCTCCGGGGGATCATTACCCAGCGTGATCTCTATCGTCTTATTTCCCCCCGCAGGACGATGGACGGTCTTTCCGTATATGACAAGAATGAGCTCGACGCATTTATGCTTGAACATGTCATGACCAAAGAGGTCGTCACGTTAGCTCCGGAAGCGGCGCTGGGCGCGGCGATCGACCTGATGGTCAATAAGCGGTATGGATGCATCCCGATCGTCGACGCGAAGCGCGTTCTCGTCGGTATCGTGACCCAGATCGACGCGTTAAAAGCGGTTGCGCGATTTTTCGTTTAAAATAAAGGCGGAGCACTATTATTACTACCGACAGCGCAACAGGTGTTTTGTATGAACGCCGGGGGCCATCCTCTCCCCGCGCGGTCCTGCTGCTCGTCCATGGCCTCGGCGCCCATACCGGCCGGTGGGATTTTCTCGCGGATTTTTTCGCGGCGAACGATATCGCATCCTACGCGATCGAGCTTAAAGGGTTCGGGGTGACGCCCCAGCGTAAGGGCGACATTGACTCTTTCGCGACGTATACTAACGATGTCTATTCGCTGCGCGATATCATCGCGACCGAATACCCTTCGAAAAAAATATTCATCGTCGGTGAAAGCATGGGCGCTCTCATAGCTTTTCTGGCGGCTGCCGGCCGGCCCGCGCTCTTTACCGGCTTGATCTGTATCTCTCCCGCATTCAAGAACAGGATGAAGTTTCCGTTTCTTTATCAGCTGCAGGTTTTTGCGGCCGTTATCCTGCATCCCCGCCGGCAATTTATGATGCCGTTCAATGCCGCGATGTGTACCCGCGATGAGCGTTATCGCGCCGTGATGGACGCTGATCCGCGGGAGCATCGCTGGGCCACCGCGCGGCTTCTCCTGAGTATAGTTTGCGCGCAGCTGGTTGCGCCTTTTTTTGCCGCCAAGATCACGCTCCCGACGCTATTTGCCCTTGCGGGGGATGATCGGATGATCGACGCGCGGGCCAGTAAAAAAATATTTACAAAATTACGAACGAAGGACAAAACGCTCATGGGGTATCCGGGCTATTTCCACGCCCTCGCGATCGACGAGGGAAGAGAGAAAGTTTTCGCGGATCTGCTCGCGTGGATCAGGCAAAGAGGTGAAGCGTGAAAAAATATATTCTCGCGATAGACCAGGGGACGACCGGCAGTCGCGCGCTTATCTATGACAGATCCGGCAGGACCGTCGCCGGCGCGTATCAGGAGTTCCCCCAATATTTTCCGCGGCCGGGCTGGGTCGAACATGACCCCGAAGAGATCTGGATGAGCGTCAATGCTTCGATCCAAAAAGCCTTATCCGCGATCGATCCCGGCTTGATCGCCGCTATCGGTATTACCAACCAGCGCGAGACCTCGATCGTCTGGAATCGGGCCACCGGCAAGCCTGTGTACAACGCGATCGTCTGGCAATGCCGGCGTTCCGCGGCGCGCTGCGAAGAACTGCGACGCAAAAAAAGTGAATCGGTATGTATCCGCGAGCGTACCGGACTTGTCATTGACGCTTATTTTTCCGCGACGAAGATCGAGTGGATCCTGGAGCATGTGCCGGGTGCCCTCGAAAAAGCGCGGCAGGGCGCTCTCGCTTTCGGCACGTCCGATACCTGGATCCTTTCGAAATTGACCGGAGGGCGCGTGCATGCCACCGACCCGACGAATGCCTCGCGAACGATGCTCTTTAATATTGATACAAAAGTCTGGGACCCGGCGCTCCTTAAAATGTTTTCTATCCCCGGAGAAATGATGCCCTCCGTCAAGCTTTCATCGGGCGCGTTCGGAGAGACGGACCGGATAGGGCGGTTGCCCGCCGGTATTCCGATAACCGGCATCGCGGGCGATCAGCAGGCGGCGCTCTTCGGGCAGGCGTGTTTCGAACCGGGATCGGTGAAGAATACGTATGGCACCGGCTCGTTCATCCTGATGAATGCCGGGAGTAGGCGTCCCCGGTCGGATCACGGCCTTATTGTCACACTCGGCTGCGGACGCGCCGGAGAGAGCGTCTATTGTCTCGAGGGAGCGGTATTTATCGCCGGGGCCGCGATCCAATGGCTGCGCGATGGCTTGCAGATCATCGATGGGGCTCGAGATTCCGAGCGTATGGCTCGTTCCGTAGCCGATACCGCGGGGGTCTATTTCGTGCCGGCCTTTGTCGGGCTCGGCGCGCCGTACTGGGATCCGCAGGCGCGCGGCGCGATCATCGGTCTTACGCGCGGAG
>JBAWYO010000179.1:0-3640 GCA_037143495.1 Candidatus Omnitrophota bacterium
GGTCATACGGTAGGAGCGGGTGTCGTCAGCGAGATCATAGCATAAAGGTAAGCGCGGAAAGGCGTTAGCAAACAGAGAATATCATGGCACAAGCGCAACAGCAAAGAATTCGAATCAAGCTCAGGGCATATGATCATCGGGTGCTCGATCAGGCGACGTCCGATATCGTGGAGACGGCGAAAAAGACCGGCGCGCAGATATCAGGGCCGATCCCTTTGCCGACAAAAAGAGAAGTATTTACGGTATTGAGATCTCCGCATATCGACAAGAAATCGCGTGAGCAATTCCAGATAAAGACGCACAAGAGGCTGCTGGATATTGTAAACCCGACCTCAAAGACCATCGACGCTCTGAAGCGTCTGGATCTACCCTCGGGCGTTGATATCGAAATAAAATAGGTCGTGGTGGTTGCGCGGGGCGCGGGACGCGTCACCGCACAAGTCTCCGGGGCGGCCAATGGGCCGGCGATTCATGAACGCCGCAAAACGTAGTACCTCATTCATCAGGCGAACGAGCGCAAGGAGCGAGTTGTGAACGGAATATTAGGCAAAAAAATCGGAATGACGCAAGTCTATAAAGACAACGGTAAGCTTGTCGCGGTGACGGTCATACAGGCCGGTCCCTGCGCGGTCCTGCAGATCAAGACGAACGAGCGGGAAGGGTATCAGGCGATCCAGGTCGGGTTTGATGATAAGCGTGAAACGCTGGTCAATAAGCCTGACGCCGGACATTTTAAAAAGGCCGGGGTTAAAGCCAAGAGATATGTGCGGGAGTTCCGCGTCAAAGATGCGGCGGCGTACAAGGTCGGGCAGGAGATCGATGTCGATATTTTCGCGCAAGGTGATTTCGTTGATGTTACCGGTACCTCGATGGGCAAGGGATTTCAGGGGGGTATGAAGCGGTGGGGTTGGCACGGCGGCGATGCAGGCCACGGTTCGATGTTTCACCGGGCTGTCGGGTCGATCGAGTCAGGACCGCGTCTGACGAGAGTAACGCCGGGACATAATATGCCGGGCCATATGGGCGCCGAGACCGTGACCGTCGCGAACCTTGAGATCGTCCGTATTGATAAAGAAAAACATCTGCTGATCGTGAAGGGCGCGGTGCCGGGTGCTGACAACGGGTACCTGGTTATTAATGAAGCCCTGAAACTTCCGAAGGGCAGCCTGAAGGCGCAGCGCAGATTGGTACCGCCGCCGCCGCCGAAGAAGAAGAAGGAAGGCGCCTGGAAGAAGGACGGCGCGAAAGTGGCAGCCAAGAAACCGGCCGCCGCAAAGAAGTAACTTTCTTAGAGAGCATATATGAAAAAATCAAGCAAATCAAAGACAACGAAAGCAGTGAAGACGGCTAAGGTCGCGCCGGTGACACGGGATCCGAACTTGAACCCGGCTATATTTGACGGCAAGGTCAATAAAAACGTCCTGTATCAGGTCATCACGATGTACCAGGCGAATAAGCGCCAGGGTAACGCCTCCACGAAGACACGCGCTGATGTCAGAGGCGGCAGCAGGAAGCCGTGGCGTCAAAAAGGCACCGGACGCGCGCGCGTCGGCAGCACCAGATCACCGCTGTGGAAGGGCGGCGGCACGATATTCGGGCCGCATCCCCGGGATTATTCATACACCCTGTCGAAGAACATAAGGACGCTGGCTCTCAGGTCGAGTTTGAACGCAAAAATGAACGCGAACGCGCTGGTGGTGGTCGATGATGTTACCGTTGAGACGCCAAAGACGAAGGAGTTCAAGAAGATCCTCGTTGCTCATAAGATCGACACCAAGGTGCTTTTTGTTCTTGATAAGATCGACCATAAGGTGACCTTGGCTTCGCGGAATCTGGGTGAGGTAGCCTTGATGCGGGCGGAAGATATCAACGCGCTCGATGTTTTAACATACAAGAAGATCGTAGTTACAAAACCGGCGCTTTCAGTTATCACGCGCAGACTTTCGTCAGACGAGTGAGCTGGACGGTCCGTTCGCCGGGCAGAGAGCGGCAAGAAGGAGGATTTTAGTGAAGTCATCATATGATATCATAAAATCGATGTTGCGCACAGAAAAGGCGACAACGATGTTGTCCTTGAATAAATACTTGTTCTGGGTCGACAAGAAGGCTAACAAGGTCGAGATACGCAAAGCGGTCGAAGAGATCTATAAGGTAAAAGTGGCGGGGGTTAACACCACGATGCAGCGCGGCAAGCTACGCAGGGTCAGATCCGTCCAGGGAAAATCTCCCGACTGGAAGAAGGCGGTTGTCACGCTCCATAAAGGTAGCAAGATAGAGGTAAGCTGATCATGGGCATAAAACGATATAAGCCGGCAACGCCGGGCCTTCGCTGGAGGACCGGATATACGTTCGATGAGATAACCAAGGACAAGCCGGAAGAGTCTCTTATTATCCCGAAGAAGAAGACCGGCGGTAGAAATTTTAACGGCCGTATAACGACGCGCCACATCGGCGGCGGTCACAAGCAGATGATCAGGATCATCGATTTCAAGCGCGATAAACGGGATGTCCCGGCGAAGGTCATCGCGATCGAATACGATCCGAACCGTACTGCGCGACTGGCGCTGCTCGAGTATCCTGATAAAGAACGGCGTTATATTATATGCCCCGACGGACTCAAGGTCGGCACCGAGCTTATGGCCGGTGAGAGCGTTGATGTAAAAGTGGGCAATGCTATGCCGCTCTCAAGTGTTCCTCCCGGGACCCCGGTCTACAACGTTGAGCTTAAAAAAGGTAAAGGCGGCCAGATCGTACGTTCAGCAGGTTCACTCGCCACGGTCATGGCAAAAGAGGGTGAATACGCGCATGTCAAGCTACCCTCAGGCGAAGTACGGCTGATCAACGTGCACTGTTACGCGACGATAGGGCAGGTCGGCAACATTGAACACGAAACGATCTCGATCGGCAAAGCGGGACGTACGCGATGGCTCGGCATCAGGCCGTCAGTCAGAGGTGTTGCGATGAACCCGGTCGACCATCCGATGGGCGGCGGTGAAGGCAAATCGAGCGGCGGTAGACATCCGACGACGCCGTGGGGCAAGAAGACAAAAGGTCTGAAGACGCGCGGAAAAAAGCGGTCTGACAAGTATATTCTGAAGCGGAGGAGCTAAACTATGTCCCGTTCAACGAGTAAGGGGCCGTTCGTAGACGCGCATCTTCTGGAGAAGGTCAAAAAGATGCAGAAGAGCGGCGACAAGAAGCCGATAAAGACATGGTCGCGTCGTTCGGTCATTATCCCTGATTTTGTGGGATTTACGATGCTGATCCATAATGGAAAGAAATTTGTTCCGGTTTTTTTAACTGAGAACATGGTCGGACACAAGCTGGGAGAGTTCTCCGCTACGCGTCAGTTCCGTAGACATGGTTCTCATACCGAAGTATCGAGGGATTTGACATGATCGCGAAAGCACGACTTACGTTCATAAGAATGTCACCGCGGAAGATGCGCCTAGTTGCCGATCTCGTCCGCGACAAACGGATCGATCAGGCGCAGGCGATACTCGAGAATACCGGAAAGCGCGCGACATTTTATATTGCACAAGTCCTTAAAGCGGCGGTGGCGAGCGCGGTAAAGAACGCCGAAGCCAACGAGAGCTGGCTTCGGCGTTCTTTACCGCGCTCGCCACCGCCGCTTTAAGGA
>JBAWYO010000180.1:0-3574 GCA_037143495.1 Candidatus Omnitrophota bacterium
GCATGATAATATCGGCTCTGGTGAGCTCCTGCGGCGGCTCCCGTAATATCCCCCGCGGCAGCAACCGGTAATTACCGAAGGGGTTAGTCGCGTCCAGAAGAACAATATCGAGATCCCGATGGATCTTCCAGTGCTGGAACCCGTCATCAAGGATGACCGTATCGGCGCCAAAATCATAAAAGGCGCGCCGGGCGTTCGTGATCCGGTCGGAACCGCTCAGGATAGCGCACTCCGGCAGCTCCTCCTGCAGCATCAGGTACTCATCGGCGCCGTACCCGCGTATCAGGACCGCTACCCGCCTGCCCTGCGCCTCCAGGAGTTTCGCGATCAGGAGCGACGCCGGCGTTTTACCGGTCCCGCCGACCGTAATATTCCCGATGCTGATGACCTTGCAGTCAGCCCGGTACGGAAAAAAGAATTTTTTCTTATACCCCCCCGCCAGGATCCGGACGCCGGCGCCATAGACCAGTGACAGAACCCACAGCGCTCCCTGCAGGAAAACGTCCGCCGGAGAATGCCGCCGGTCGGTCATCAACGCATAGAAATATCCGCGCATACCGCGCGCAGAACCGCCGTCAGCCATGCGCTAAGACCTTTCGCACCTCGTCCATCGTCGCGGCCAGGGCCCCCTGATTCCTCAGGACAACCGCTTTTGCGTTCGCCCCCAGCCGGTACCGCTCGTCTTTGCTCTTCAAGAGCCTGCGGCAGGCTATCTCAAGCTCATGGGCGTCCCTGACGAGAACCGCGGCGCCGCTCTTCAGAAATTCTTCGGCGATATCCTTAAAATTGAACATGTGGGGACCGAAAATAACCGGTTTCGCGAAGAGCGCCGGCTCGATGATATTATGCCCGCCGTGCTCAACGAGGGATCCGCCGACGAACGCGATATCAGCGATAGCGTAGAGCTCCTTCATGACCCCGAAGGTATCGATGATCGTCACCGGAAGGCCGGCGGCAAGGCGCGTTATCTCATCGCAGCGCTCGATGCGGCGCGGGGCGATAATAAGATGCAGGCCGCCCACATCGCGGCGCAGGGAACGGAAAAGATCGAGGAGGATCTCTTCTTCGCCTTTGTGCGTACTCCCGGCCATGATCACGGTATCGGCTTCGCCGATCGCGTACCGCGCCCTGATCGCCCGCAGGTCCAGTACCGCGCGCAGTGCGGGATCGCAGTATTTGATGTTCCCGGTGATCTGTACCCGCGCGGGCGAAACTCCCAGCGCGATAAACTTCTTACGGTCATCCTCTGAACGGGCGCAGATACCTGAAATCTTCCGCAGTATCCGCCCGAATATAGAGCGCGCGAGGTAATACCGCGGATACGCGCGATCCGAGATCCTGCCGTTAACGATCATGACCGGAATGTTCTTCCTGAAAGCGCAACCGATAAGGTTCGGCCATATTTCGGTTTCGGCGATAATAACGATCCGGGGATCAACGCGACGCAGCACCTGCTCCACGATGATCCGCAGGTCGAGCGGCAGATAAAAAACAACCTCCCCCTCCCGCGCGAACCGCCGCGCAAGATCATTACCGGTCTGTGTTATGGTCGAAACGACGATCTTCGCCCCGGGATATTCCTTGCGTATCGCTTCCCAGAGTGGTTTTATAGCCGCCACTTCTCCGACGCTGACCGCATGCAGCCAGATCGCTCCCTGCGCGCGCAACTCGGGCGGGTAAAAACCTATCCGCTGCCAGATATCCCGGTGAAATTTTTTCTTCAGGAAAAGGCGCGGCAGATAGAATGCCGCGATCAAGATAACTATCAGATCATAGATGACCAGCATATCGTTCTTTCCTCTCACCCGCCGCGCTTACGCGCGCGGATGCACTTTATCATAGACCGCCTTAAGCCGTTCGGACGAAACATGCGTGTAGATCTGCGTTGTCGATAGATTCAGATGACCGAGTAATTCCTGGACACTGCGCAGGTCGGCTCCCCTGTTCAGGAGATGTGTCGCGAATGAGTGGCGCAGGGTATGCGGCGATATCCCCTTGCGCAGGCTTGTCGCGCGTATATATTTATCCAGGATCCTTCTGACGCTCCTGTCGGTGAGCCGCGCGCCTTTACTGTTCAAAAAAACCGCTTTCTGGTCGCCGCCGCCGGGCGCGCCCCGCTTCCCGAGATACTCCCGTATGCAGGAGAGCGCCTGCTCGCCTATCGGCACCAGCCGTTCCCGCCGCCCCTTGCCATAGACTTTCAGGACCCCGCCGATAAAATCGACGGCGCCGTTATCGAGCCCGACCAGCTCCGAGACACGCAACCCGGAGCTATAGAGCGTTTCCAGGAGCGCGCGATCGCGCAACCCGGCGCTCTGGGAACGGTCGGGCGCCTCGAGCAGCCGGCCGATCTCGTCTTCATCAAGAAAGACCGGCAGCGGCTTATCAAGTTTCGGCGTCGCGAGCGACGATACCGGATTCGATGCGATATGGCCTTCCCGGTGGAGGAACTTAAAGAACGAGCGCAGAGAGGCCAGCTTGCGCGCAACGGTCCTCTTTGAAAAATCCTTCGCTTTAAGCTGGGCCAGGTATTTCCTGACCGCGAGATAGTCAATACCGGTAATTTCGGCCGCTTCGCCGAACGAACGCGCGGCGTCCCGCAAATCGATCGAATAATTCACGATCGTGTGCGGCGACATATTCCGCTCGATCTTGCAATACATCAGGAATTTTTCTATATACCGGTCGATCACTGCCCCTCCCGGCTACGTTCCTTCAACGACCGCGGACCCCGATTCGCCGGCGGCCGGCGCCTGGTCCGGCCCGTTCCCGACGGGCTCTTCCGGCAGTTTATTCGCGGTAAAGGTGCACGCGGGGTATTTTGAGCAACCGTAAAAAAGTCCCCGTTTCGAACGGCGTTCGACGAGTTGCCCGGCGCACCCGGCCTGCGGGCATTTTACACCGGTCGTGATCGAGCGGGCGAATTTGCATTCGGGAAACCCCGAACAGCTCATGAACTTCCCGCGGCGGCCCCATTTAATAACGAGCGGCTTGCCGCAGAGATCGCAGACCTCATCGGTCGGGATAGCTTCCTTCTTGAAATCCTTCATGTAGTTCATCGCGACCTTCAGCTCAAATGAAAAAGGCCGGTAAAACGTCTGCAGGACCTTGACCCAATCGATCTTACCCTCTTCGATCTCGTCAAGCTCTTCCTCCATCTTCGCGGTAAACTTTTCGTCCATGACCTTCGGGAAATACTGCAGCAGCATATCGGTAACGACCACGCCCAGCTCGGTCGGCGAGAGATATCCCCGCTCGCGCTTGATATAATTACGCGCCACGATCGTCGACAAGGTCGGCGCGTACGTGCTCGGCCTGCCGATGCCCTTCTCTTCGAGCGCCTTTACCAGCGAAGCGTCCGAGTACCGCGCGGGCGCTTTGGTGAAATGCTGGCTGGGCTTGAGGGCGGTCAGTAACAACTCCTCCCCTTTCGCCAGCGGCGGCAGGATGACCTTCTCGTCCTTGCCGCCGGTCTCATCGGTATAGACCGCAGTAAAACCGTCGAAGAGCATGACCGTGCCGCTCACCCTGAACTGATAGTCGCCGGCCGCGATCTCGACGGAGGTGACATTAT
>JBAWYO010000181.1:0-3563 GCA_037143495.1 Candidatus Omnitrophota bacterium
TCTATATGGTGCTCGCGAGCCTCTATGAGAGTTATACGCAACCATTTATTATCATGGTCGCCGTTCCGCTTTCAATGATAGGGATTACGGTTGCGCTCTGGATCACGCACACGCCGGTCAGTATGGGTGTTGTTGTCGGGATGGTCATGCTCGGCGGTATCGACGTCAATAAATCGATCATTCTGGTCGATAAGGTCAATATGTTGCGCGAAAGCGGCCACAGTATGCTTAAAGCGGTTATGATGGCCGGACAGAACAGAATGCGGCCGATCCTGATGACCTCTGCCGCGACCGCGCTGGGACTTTTGCCGATGGCGATCGACCGGAGCGAGAGCGCTGGTCTCTGGTCGCCGCTCGCGATCACGGTCATCGGGGGGCTCGTCAGCTCGACGATATTGACGCTCTTTGTCATTCCATGTGTATATATCGCGTGGGAGGACCTGGCGGCGCGCCTGAGAACACTACCGTGGGGAAGCGCGATCAAATCGTTTATTAAGCGCTTATTAAACCGCCGTGATGCAACGGTATAAATCAGCACGACAAGAGGGGGCTGAACTATCAGTGAGATCAGAAATGGGTAAGCGTGCGCAGAACATCATTGTTTCGACGCACGATTCGCTCTATCCGATCACCGGCGGGGGTGCTCTGCGCACGCTGAAGATAGCGGAAGAGTTTAAGCGCCGCGGGCACGAGGTCATTATTATCGCGCCGACCGATGGCATCGACAATCTTAGCGGGATAAAAGTTCATTGGTTGCATGCCCCCAAGAAACAATACTCGCAGATACTGAGCACGGTGAAGTTCAATATCCGTCTTGCGAGGAAGTTTCTGCAATTCGGGCGATGGGCGGATATTTTTGTCATACATAACACTATCGCAGCCGTGTTTATGCCATTCCTGAAAAGGATATTCCGGTGCCGGTTTGTCCTTGATATCACGGATATTCATGCCGAATACCTGCCGATAGGACAACGGAACGGGTATGAAATGATCGCGACGCCGTTCCTGATGTGGTATGAATACTTTATCATCAGGTCGGCGGATGTGGTTATAACGGCGACCGAAGCGATGAAAAAACTTTTAATTTCTCGCGGGGTTGACGCGGCCATGATCGCGGTGAGTTACGATGGAGTCCAGGCTGAGAAATTTTCCCTTCGCAAGAATGCGGACGCGGCCAGCGCGGTCATCCATCTCGGGACGATCGACCGGCAACACGGCGTGGCGGATCTGGTCCGGGCTCTGCCCGTCGTGCTCAAAGCGTGTCCGCAGGTTCGTTTTTATTTTGTCGGGGGCGGCAGAGAATTGCCGGCCGTCAAACGGCTCGCGGTCGAATTGGGGGTCAGCGACAAATGTATTTTTACCGGGTATGTATCCTCTGAGAAGGCCGCCGGGTACCTGACCGGGGCTGCGATCGGGGTCATACCCCGGCGTGATCTTCTGGCCAACCGGATCATCACGACGCTCAAGATCTATGAATACTGGGCATCCGGAACCGCTGTTATCGCCACCAGCCTTGAGGGGATCCGTGAGATCGCGAACGACGGCGAACACCTGCTCTTTGTGCCGTCGGGGGATAGCATAGCGCTCTCAAGCGCTCTGATCAGCCTGCTCAGCGATCCGGTAAAGCGGGAGCGGCTCGCCGCCGCGGGAGCGGCTCACGTACAAGGGTTTAGCTGGGAAGCTTCAATACACAAAATAGTCGATCACGCGCTTGGTACCGGCAGGGGAAGCCGATGAATGACCGCCGTATGATACCGCAGAGAGCAGGGGAGAAGAAAACGGTCATCGCGGTTATCGGGGTGATCGCAGCATCGTTTGTCTATCTTCTTTCGGTAAGCTGGTTCAAATGGGGAGACCTTATTATCGACACGTCGCGGGAATGTCTCGTCCCGTACCGTGTCCTTCGCGGGGAAGTTCTCTACAAAGATATTTTTTATCTTTTCGGTTTGTTCCCGCCGCATTTTGTCTCCTTCCTCTATTGGATCTTCGGCGTTAATTTCGCGGTTTTGGCGTGGCTGGGTATCGTTCTGACCGCGGCGATGTCGGTCATCATATATAAACTATGCCGTTTTTTTCTCGACGAAATAACGACGGGAGCGATCGTCGCGGTATTTCTTTTTGTGTTTGCGTTCGCTTTCTATATGAATTCGCCGATCTTTAATTTTATCGTACCGTATAGCTTCGCTTCGACGCTGTGGATGGTTTTTACGGGTGGCGCGCTCTACTTTTTTTTACTTTTTATATCGCGCGAGCAGAAGAATTATCTTTTTGTTTGGTCCGGGTTGTTTTCGCTGGCGTGTTTTTGCCGTGCAGAGATGTCGTTGCCGGTATGGGGAGCCTTTTTTCTCTGTGGCATACTTGCCAAGGCAGTACACCGGCGCGTTGCCATTCTCCCGATAGTTCTGACACTTCTATCACCGCTTTTGATCGTGACCGCTGGGTATCTCCTTTTTTTATGGAAGCAGGGGGCTTGGGCCGGATTTAAAGAATCTGTCATTGATTCGCTGGTCTTCGAGATCTTTAAAAATGAGAGCACCAAGCGCAGGGCCGGGGTTACGACGATCGGCGCCAATAGCCTGCAGATGGTGATCTCGCTGGCCACGCAGGTCGCTGTGGTCGGTATCCTGGCCGCAGCTCATAACGTTTGCGCGCGCGGGAGCTCAAAGAAAGGGAAGAGTCCCGCTCAGGCGATCATACCGCTTGGGGCAGGAGCGGCAGCCATTGCCCTTTTTTATTTTTTTCCGAAGTTGAAACAGAGCGTTTTTTTTACGCAATATTGCTGCGCGCCGCTGATCATTATTCCGGGCATCGCCGTTCTTGCGGTGTTTTTTTTCCGGCAACCGTCGCGCCGAAAAGAGGTGCTCGCCTGCCTGACCCTCTTCCTGGTGGCGCTGGCGACGAGCGTTCGCAGTCTCTTAGACATGGGGCCGTACGGGTACGGGTTTTATCTGATCGTCCTGGTCCTGATCTGTTATGGGGTTTTTTTCCTGAAACTCGTCCCTGATTTTTTTCAGAAGATACTGCCGAGTCCCGGAGGTTTTTTACGGTACTCGGTCATCGCGGTGTATGCAGTTTCCGCGCTGCCTTGCTGGGAGATGTCCCGGGAGGCGTACCGTCATAAGAGCCTGAGCGTCTCCTCGCCGCGGGGAACGATGCTCTGCTGGTCGACGATGCGGACGGCGCGATTCTGGGAAGCGGTCGAGTATCTTAAAACGAATGCCGGCCCCGGCGATACTGCCTCAGCATTCCCCGAAGGTTCTAATATTAATTTTTTTTCAGGCGTGCCGGCAGGCTTAAAGTATAATGATGTTCTTCCGCTGACGCTTCAGCGTATACCCGAAGAAGAGATTATCCGCCAGCTGCTCCAGAAGAAGGTAACGTATATCGTTATTATTGACCGGCGGACGGACGAATACGGTTTCCCGTGCTTCGGCGTGGACTACGGGCGAAAAATATTTTCCTGGGTCCGGGCGAATTATGCGCTTCTCAAGGTCATCGGCCCGCAGCCGTTTTCGACCGCTGAATTCGGTGTGGCTATCTATAAACGAAAAGGAGCATCACAC
>JBAWYO010000182.1:0-3561 GCA_037143495.1 Candidatus Omnitrophota bacterium
ACTCGACACGCAAGCGGGTCTGGTAGCGTTCAAGCTCTTTTTTGATTACTGAGGTGACTTCTTCGGGGCGCAATGTCATAGTATTTTCCTTTTCAGACCCTGAGAGCGGCGAGCTTCTCTTTCAGCTCATCGAGGCGCCTGCGTACGGAGCCGTCAATAACGGTGTTACCGATCGTTACCTGGACGCCGCCGAGCAGGCCGGGCTTGATCCCGACGCAGTATTTGAACTTCTTCTTGAATTTCTCCTCGAGTTTGCGCTCGAGCAGGCGCTCTTCTTCGGCTTCCAGGGCGAAGGCTGACGCGATCGACACCTCGATCGCCCCTTCCTGGGAATAGGTCAGGAGCGCGTAGTCGATCATGTCAGCGATCGCGCCGATGCGCCCCTTGCGCAGCAACAACTTCAAAAATTCACGGAACTCCTCCGTCAGGTCAGCGCCGAAAACCTGGTCGATAAAACCGGCCTTCTCCGCATAGGATATCTGCTGGCTTGACAGGAATTTACCCAGTCCGGTCTCGCCCTTAAGAAGATCCCTGAAGGCGATCATGTCCGCGAGACCGCGCTTGAGACCGACACGCTCTTTAGTGAGCCCGACAAAGGCATCGGCGTATCTCTTGACCGCGATCTTGTTGATCATCGCGCCTCATCGAGTTTTGTGAGGAAATCGCGTACGAGCCTGCGGTCCTCCTCACGGGTCAGCTTTTCGCTGATCAGGTTCTCGGTAGCGCTGATCGTAAGCTCGATGACCCGCTCCTTAAGTTCCTCTTTCGCGTTAGCGAGCTCATGGCGGATATTCTCTTTCGCGTTCTTGATAATATCCTCAGCGTTCTCATTAGCCTTCTTGCGTATCTCGTCGGTGATCCGGCGCGCCTCGGCGATCGCTTCCTGGATCTGATGCCGGCGCGTCTCGTCGATGGCGGCAAGCTGCGCGTCAAGATCAGCCTTTACTTTCGCGACTTCAGCCTTCGTATCCTCGATCCGCTTGAATTCCGCCGCGATGCGCGCCTTGCGCTCATCGATCATCGTCAGGATCTTCCCCCAGGCGAATATACGCAGCAGGACCAGGAGTATCAGAAAACTGATGATTTGGGCGACGATCTCACTCTGTAAGAGTTCCATGCCTCTCCGTTATCCTTAGATCTTGCCGGCCAGGTTGAACGCGATCAGGAGCGCGTAGACCGAGAGCGCCTCAATGAACGCGCAGCCGAGCGTCATGTTGACCAGGACTTTGATCGCCGCTTCGGGTTGACGGGCGGTCGCTTCCATCGCGGAGCTGACGGCCTTCCCCAGTCCGATGGCAGAACCAAAAACCGCCATCCCTAATCCGATCGGTATCGACAACGCCAACGCAACTTTGTAATCCATGGTAGTTCCTCCTTTGTTATTCTTCGTGGACGAGAAACAACGCGAAATAAACGGTCGTCAAAAGACTGAAGACGAATGCCTGGACAAGTGACGCGACAAGCACCAGCAGCGTGCTGAAGAGCAGTATCGGCAGCCCTTTAAGCCCGAGCCCCGAGAGCATCGCGATAAGCATATCATCACCCCAGACATTGCTCCGTAAGCGGAGCGCCAGGCTGACGGGCCTGATAACCTCGGAGATGATATGCAGTACGAGCATAAAGAGCGGCACGACCACCGAGAAGGCGATGATACCGCGCGGGTTGCCCATCAGATGGTCGACATACCCGATAAACCCCAGCTCCCGCATCGAGGAATATTGTACATATACAAAAACGCAGATCGCGAGCGCCGCGGTCGTCGAGAGGCTTGCGGTCGGTGATTTCATGAACGGCACCAGGCCCAGGAGATTCATGCAGGCGATGTAGATAAAAAGCGTTCCGATGAACGGAACATAGGTACGCCCCTTTGCCCCGAGAATGGAACAGACGAATTCATCGAGTGTGCCGACGATGAGTTCGACGGCGCACTGCAGCCGGCCGGGAATAAGGGTGCGCTTTCGCGCGGCGCGATAGACGACCAGTGAGATAACGCCGACGATGATAAGCGAAAAAATGACGTTCTCCCAGAGCAAAAGGAACTTCGAGAACCCCGAGGAAGGAAAACGGTGCGCTACCAGCGAAACGATATTGGGCAGTTCCGGGGCGGCTACGTGCGCTTCGGCCATATATTCATCACTCCCGCGACGATCAATGCAACGGTCAACCCCGCCAGCAGGCTCGAGACCGGGAAAAAACGGGTCCGGACAATAAGAAAGCCACCGAGATAAAGGACCGGGAATTTTATGAGCAGGACAGCGACCAGCGGTTTCTTGGGCCGCGCCAGGACCGCGATCTTAAGCAGGTTAAAGAGCGCATAGAGGTTAACCGCCATCCACCCCGCCCCGACTATCGCTCCCAGCGTCCATCGTAGTATCAGCGCCATATCCCTCGCTTACCCCTTGCGGTCGAAACGCGCGACCATCCTGAGCGCGCGAACGGTCTCGGTGACCGCTGCCGCGAACCCGAGCGCTATACAGAGGTACAGGACCCACGCGCCCAGCGTAAATTTCTTTTGGAGATACTGCCCTGCCATATAGCCGCCGAACGGTCCCGTCGCCAGAACAATAGGTATATAGAGAACCATACCAGTGATCTTTATGAGCTTGACCGTCTCAGTCGTGGCGCCCGTCTGCATTCTTTTAATTATAGCATTCTCAGGCGATTTGCCAAGGCAAATCTAACCACGCGAACGCATAGTACAGTGCGCTTTTTGGCATTATATCATCTATTTGGCAGGTGTCTAGCAGAATTTAACGGTGTGAAGTAGTGATTAAAAATTCGAAAGCTCGTTACAGCCCCGCGGCGGTCAGGATCTCCCTGATCGTGCGGGCGGAGCGCCTGAACGCCTCCTCTTCCTCGCTCGAGAGCTGCATCGTGAGGACCTCACGCACGCCGTTCTTATTTACAACAGCGGGAAGGCTCAGGTAGAGGTCCTTCTGGCCGAGGTAATCGGAGACCAGCGAAGAGACCGGCAGGATCGCGTTCTCGTCATCGATGATCGCCCGCGTGATCCGCACCATCGCCAGGCCGATACCGTAGGAGGTCTCCTGCTTGCGTTCGATGATCTGGTATGCCGAATCGCGCACATCGGTGAAGATCGACTTAAGCTCAGCTCCGTCGCAGGAGAGGTGCCTGTTTTTGCAGAGATGACAGTAATCCTTAAAGAGCACCCCGCCGATCATGGCGCTCGACCAGACCGGGAACTCAGTATCGCCGTGTTCACCGAGAATATAGGCATGAATATTGTGCGGGTCGATGTGGCAGTGCTTCGAGAGCAGGTATCTGAAACGGGCAGAATCGAGCACCGTCCCCGAACCGATGACCTCGTGCGCGGGTTTTCCCGAAAATTTGTACGCGGCGTAGGAGAGTACATCGACCGGGTTCGAAACGATCAGGAAGATCGCGCCGGGTGCGTACTTCATGACCTGCGGTATGATCTGCCGATAGACCTCGACATTATCCTTAACAAGGTCGATCCGCGTCTGTCCGGGCTTCTGCTTGCGCCCGGCGGTTATTACGACCAGATCGGATCCCGCAAGATCCGGGTAATCCCCCGCATGG
>JBAWYO010000183.1:0-3539 GCA_037143495.1 Candidatus Omnitrophota bacterium
ATATTCCCTCCACAATGGCCTATAGAGATCTTTCCGCCCTTCTCCCTGATACGCGCCGTCAGGCGGTTCTCTTTAATGTCGGAGCCGCTGATCTGATACCCGCGCTGCTGCAGGATGGAGGCTATCGACGACATCCCGATACCGCCGATCCCGACAAAATGGATGCGTTGTATTCCTGCGATCATCGCGATTCCTTCTTCAGGGTCAATAAAATTTCTGCCGCCAACCGGTCGGCGGCATCGGGTCGACCCAGCTTTGCGGCATTCTGCGCGAGGGTCCGCAACCGGGAGGGGTCATTCATCAGCATCCGCAGCGCTTCGCTCAGGCGCGCCGCGCACGAATCGCCCTGTTCCACGACAACCGCCGCTTCCCGCTCCTCCATGAAACGCGCATTCTCGAACTGGTGGACCTTGACGCTCGGATACGGTATCAGGACTGAGGCCCTGCCGAAAAGAGTTATCTCGGCGATCGAAGTCGCTCCCGCGCGGGAGATCACCGCATCGCATGCCGAATAGAGCAGACCCATATCATCACAGAACGCGAAGACCCGGTGATCAACACCGAATGACTCATAGCCGGCCTTGACGAATTCATGATCCTTGACCCCGGAAAGGTGTATGCATTGGATCCTGCCCCGCTCAAGAACGCTCATCCCTTCAAGAATATCCAGCATAGCCGTGTTGATAAAATGCGCTCCCTGGCTCCCACCCATGACCAGGATCGTGAATTTATGACGCTCGAGACCCAGCTCGCCAAGCGCCCTGCCCCGGTCCAGGACCGTCAGATCGCGCCGCACCGGATTTCCTGTTTCACGCACATTCGATTTCTTTAGAAAAAAATTCGTGGTCTCTTTAAAACTGACCGCGGCCCTATCAACGAGATACGAGAGCGCCCGGTTAGCGAGGCCCGGAAAAAAATTCTGTTCGTGCATCAGCGTGCGAATCCCCATCATCTTGGCCAGCAGCAGGACCGGGAACGAAACATACCCGCCGAATCCGACCGCGATATCAGGTTTAAACGTACGCAGAAGCCTGAATGAACAGCTAAGATCCCGGAATATTTTGCGGTCGCCCGACACGCACTGATAACCAAAACCACCGCCTTCAAAGATCTTCCGGTCGATCTCTTTCGCTGCGCCCACGAAAACAATCTCACTCTCCCGTTCCAACTCTCTGATCCTGGCGCTCGTCGCGATCGCCGGAAATATATGCCCTCCGCTCGATCCGGCCGCGATGAGAATTTTAACCCTTGGTCGCGATGGTATGGTCATGGTCAATCCTTCGAATATTTAGCTACGTTAAGCAGTATACCCACGGCGATCATATGGAACATCAGTGACGTGCCGCCGTAACTGACGAATGGCAGCGGCAACCCCTTCGTCGGTATTGCGCCGGTGCCGGCACCGACGTTGATCAGAGCTTCAAGCGTGATCATCGAGACAATGCCGAGGCTCAAATAGCGGCCGAACGGGTCGCGGCAATTAAAGGCGACCTTCATGCCCTGCCAGAGAAAGAGCGCAAAGAGCGCCATCACCGAAGCGGTCCCGACGAATCCAAGCTCTTCCCCGATGATCGATATGATGAAATCCGTATGCGATTCCGGCAGGTAGAAAAGTTTCTGACGGGACTGGCCCAAACCGACGCCGAAAAGACCGCCGGACCCCAGGGCGAGAAACGACTGGATAACCTGAAACCCGGCGCCACGCGGATCCTTCCACGGGTCCAGGAACGCGAGAACACGGCGTCGCCGGTACGCGGCCCCCAGGACGACCATATAGAGGAGCGGCACCAGGGCCAGCAGCGATACCATCAAATGTTTCGGCTGGATCCCCGCGACGAAAAAGAGTATCGCCGTGATCGTGGCAACCGCAACCGTCGTGCCCAGGTCCGGCTGCATCAGGATCAGCAACATCACAAAACCAGCGACGAGCGCCGGCGGCAGAAACCCCTCGATAAAACCTTTGATCTTGAACTGCTTGCGGGCAAGCACGTCGGACAAATAAATGATGAGCGTCAGTTTCGCGAACTCAGACGGCTGAAAACTGAAGGGGCCGATCCTGAACCACCGCTTCGCGCCGCCGATCACCCGCCCCTTCAGGACGATCGCCAGCAAGAGAAAGACCGCGACGGCAAGTAACGGTTTTGAATATCGCTGGAACCGGCGATAATCGATGAACATGACCCCGAGAGCGGAGATACTGCCCAGCACCAGGTAGAGACAGTGCCGCTTAAGGAAATAGGCGCTGTCCTTATATCGTTCAAAGGCGAAGATCGCGCTTGAGCTGTACACCATAATGATCCCGATGCAGATCAAGAGAGCGGTTATCGCGTAGATGTTCTTTATGGAATCATGCCCGCTTTCGTTCATTTATACCGCTCCGGCGGCATCCGCGGTCGCCGCGACCGTTTTTTTCAGGGAATGTACCGCCTTTTTAAAATACTCCCCCCGCTCCTCAAAATTCCTGAACATATCAAAACTCGCGCACATCGGCGACAGAAGGACCGTCTCCCCCTTGCGGGCGATCTCAAGACCGAGGGCGACCGCATGATCGAGGCTGCTCGCGTCGTGAAGCTCGAGAGCGCCCATCAATTGCGTCCGTATCTTCTCTTTCGCTTCGCCGATGAGTATAACGGCGCGCAGCTTCTGGGAGAGCTGCGCGCGCAACGGCGTGAAGTCACTCCCCTTATCCCTGCCGCCGGCGATCAGTATCACCGGCGTCGTAACCGAATTGATCGCCTTCAGCGCCGCATCGACGGTCGTCGCTTTCGAATCGTTGATAAAACGGACTCCGCGGATCTCGTCGACCGCCTCGAACCGGTGCTCCAACCCCTTGAAATGCTTAAGAGCGCGCCTGATCGTTTCGGGTTTTAACCCGAAGATCTGCCCCACGAGCAGCGCGGCCATCGCATTGTCGATATTATGATCGCCCGGCAGCGCGAGCTCATCGGCGCTGATGAATCTTTTAAGCTCATCGCCACTGTGGAGATAGATCGCGCGGTCCTTACAGAACGCGCCGTTAATGGCGGCGGACCGGCCGAACGCGATAACCTTTGCCGCGATCTTCTTGCGCGCCAGCGAGACTACTTTATCCTCGTTATTCAGGATCGCCCAGTCGGAACGCTTCTGGTTCGCGAATATCTTCATCTTAGCCTGCAGGTATTCGTCGAGATCGGCATGGCGGTCGAGATGATTGCGCGTCAGGTTCAGGAAAAGAGCCACCTGCGGTCTGAACATGACGGTGCGCTGCAGCTGAAATGAACTGACTTCGAGAACGACGACCGACGCTGCGGTGAGCCCGAGGACCTTCTCGCAAAATGAGTACCCTATATTGCCGCAGACAACGGCGTCAATATCGCCTGCTTTCAGGATGTCGCCGATCAGCGTCGTCGTGGTCGACTTACCGTTGGTGCCGGTAACCGCGACGATCTTCGCCGGACAGTACCTGAAGCCTATCTCGATCTCGTCAACGACCGGGATCCTGAGGCTGCGCGCCCAGGCAAGCGGAAGTATGGAATCTTTAGCGCCCGGGCTGGTCACCA
>JBAWYO010000184.1:0-3536 GCA_037143495.1 Candidatus Omnitrophota bacterium
CAGCAGAAGTAAGAGAGCTCGAGGCTGAGAGATTGAAAACATTCTCAGCGCAAGCCGCTGTACTGCGCCCGCTGGCGCTCAGAGGAAGGAGCGCAAATATAGACATATTCAGGGCCGCAGAAATAATGAGGGTTGAAAGCGGGGAAATCACGACAATAGTAAATGTTTTTGAGAAAGGCGGTATCTTTCGAGACCGTGGGTTGGTCAAACCGCCACTGCCGGTTTTCGAGTTTCGACCGATACCAGGGACAGAAAAATTTTCCATAGATCAAAACACTGCATACACCGTTATTGTTGACCTCACTAAAATCGCTACGGAAGAAGATCTCCGCACGTTATATTGGCAGGCAATCGCGAGCTGGTATTTCAAGATAATTGCCGATATTCACAATAAAGACAGAGAGATAGAACATCTTCGACGGGGCATGTTAAAGGACGATGATTATCTTTTCAGGCGCAATGAATTATATATAAAACGCTGCGGAATAAGAACGGACGACACAGTTTTGGATGTAGGCACCTTTGGCGGCTGGGGGGCGATCCTTGCATCACGTCTTACCAGAAACGCAGTGTTCGGCATAGACATTTCTGAACAAGCCATAGAACAAGCCACGGAAAATGCCCAAATGGAAGGGGTTAATAACGTAGAGTTTTTTGTCAGGAATGCTTTAGATCTCCAGGAGCAATTTTCAGAGGGTTCAATAGATGTAGTATTGAGCGACTCCACATTTTGCTATATGCCGGCGCGCTTCAGGGCATTGGCGCTCGCGCAGATGTGGCGCGTCGCACAAAGAAGTATAAATATTCTCGAGTATACCCCTTTGATCGCTTCCGACCTTAAGGCCTGGAATGCTTCCGAATGGAGAGCAAATCTTGAAAAGCTGGGCATCCCGCCCGCGAATATAGATATAAGCGACGAAGGGAATTTTTATTTTATAAAGGTCAAAAAAAGTAATGCGGAGTATCTTTCTCAAGATGGTGGACTTCAGATTGGATCGAACGTCCTGCGGCCGTTGGCTTTTCAGGAATCGTCGGTCCTACTCGGGAATGCTATGCCCGGCACGGCAACTTCGCAGAAGCGCCGGTCGGGAGCGTTTTTGATCCGCGGCGATAAAAGTAAACATGAAGAGCTCTGCGAATTGTTGACCAGGCGAACGGAGTGGGAGTTCAGGAGCGTCGACCTCTTTACGAACCCGAAGAGATTTCATCCCAGAACATTGCGGGCGCTCAAGCAGATGCTCGCCGATAGCGAGAGCGGGTTCCTGGAGGATGTTATCGAGGAGCAGTCTGATGGCCTTCCATGGTCTTTCGATGATATCAGGAACCTCTTTATCACCTACCGGCAATTCGGCGAGTTCAATTATATTTTACAAGCTCAAGCGTTGCTGGATCGGAGAGCGGAGTTCAAGGTTCTCGATTTCGGGATCGTCATATCCTGCACGCCTCAGACGGCTGTTGATACGATCGTCGACCATGATAACCTGGTTAAATTGCGCAGCCGGTTCCCGCGATTCGCTCATCTGATCCAGGAGCCTCACTCGGTGCAGGCGATCCGGGTCGGTGTCAGGCGCGACATCGTTGCTTTCACGGTGCGATGGAAACGCGCTCTCTATGAGGTCGGCGTCGATTTCGTCACCAGGGGTCCGGCGATCCGTTCCGGCGAGCGTTATCAAGGAAAGTTCTTCTCCAATGACGGGCGCGCGAGTCATGCCATGGAAGCGGATTCGCCGGCGGGGCAGCTTCTTCTCGAGCAGATTGTATGGCTGCTCACCGTACTCTATGATGATGAGAAGACCAAAGAAGCGATTCTCTTTGACGATGTCCATCTGCGCCGCGGCGACCTTGTCGCCGATTTTAACGATCGCGATCCCGACGTGCATCTGATCACCGCGCGGAATATCCGCGCGCATGTGACCCCCGGGCAGTTCATCAGGTCGCTGATGCATCATGTGGAGCCGGTGGGCCTGATGCTTGGCGCCAAGGCCACGATCGTATTCGATCCGCAGCCGCGGACGCTGGTGCGGGGTGTCACCCGCACTCTGACCGACAAATACGGGCTGGACCGGGGGTTGGAGAAGGCGCACCGCTGGTTCACATCGTCCGCATATGCGATGACCAGGATCCCCGGGCTTACGGGAGAGCTTGCCGTCATCGAACACCGGCTTCGCGAAGCTCAGGGGCGCAGTGGAGGCGAAGCTCAAACGGACGTGCTGCGACCGGTGGCGCGCGGGGAGCGATCATCTGAACCTCTTCTCCAGGATTCATTCGATATCTCCAGGCAGGTGCCGGCATGGCGGCAAGATCTGCAGGAGCTTGAAGCTCATTTTGATGAGCTCTTTGAAGCTTCCGGGTCGCGCGGATCGGTCAGGGGATCGTTAGCGTCCATACGGGCCGACCTTCGCCATGATACGATCACGCTTGAGGCCTCCCGGCGTATTTTTAGTGAATTGGAAACGCTCTCATGCGAAGTTCGGGATCTTGCCAACAGGCCCATTGCAGATCGACAGGTTGCTGATAGGATGCTTGAACGATTCCATGCCACACTCCAAAGCGCTTTGGAGGCACGATGGCATCCGGCCACCTTTGATCCTCTTACGCTCAGGTTCATAGACGAGATGCAGGATTTCTTCCGGCTCGTTGAAGTCACTGATACCGATAGCAAGTCGCTCGAGAAGATAGGAGAATTAGCGAGCACCACGATCTGGGGGTGGTTCGCCAAAAATGGTATTCACTGTATCGCGCCGCGCGTTCAACGCGAGTCAGACCGAATATTTGTTTCGCTGGGCAATGCGCGGGAACGGACCGAGCTGGCGAGAGTTTTTCGCGATGCGAAAGGAACGGTTCGCTGTGAATGGACGCTGACCGCTCCCGCCACCGCGCAAGCGATTATGCTCCCGCTCATGCGTCAGGCCGCGGCTCCACACGGCATACGGGTCGCCATTCTTGATTGGGATGGGACCGTATCGGATACCGCCCGCGGTTATCAGTGGATAACCGCGGGGTTGATTGCCGCCGTCATCGATAATGTGATCTTGACCGATGAGGATATGGACCGCCTCAAAGAGTGCGCGCTTGAGGCGCTCTGGGACGTCGACACGCTTATCGAGGTCTATCGCCGACACGGACTTATCGGCGATTCAAAATTCTCAGAAGAGACGATGCGCGCGGTCAGCGATTACCTTAAGACCAGCGCGGGATTGACCGCTCTCCAGGAAGCTGAGTGGGCGGTCTCGTATGCCGAAAGACATAAGCAAAGACGTTTTAGCGCCCCCGCCGAGAGAAGTGCGTACCTGCAGCGATGGGCGCGGGAGGGGACCTGGCAGATAGAGGACCTGAATAACCCGCAGAGCCTTAAGATGTTGCGGCTGGGCAGGATCATGCGGGAGAGAGACCCCGTGGAGAGGGAAAGGCTGATCAGAGAGGTGACCCTCCCGGGGGCGGTTGAGTTGATCCATGCGATGAATGGTGAGGGATTTGAGCTTAATGCGGTCACGGGTGCAGATGAAGAGTCTGTGCGTATGGAAGCGGATATTGTC
>JBAWYO010000185.1:0-3532 GCA_037143495.1 Candidatus Omnitrophota bacterium
GGTCGCTTTGACCCCAGAAAAATAGTTCACCCGCAGGTGATATACGCCTGCCTGACAGCTATCAATAATTACCTCTTCGGGGAAATCCGTGATATTAGCATACCCCATTCCTTTACGAATACCTGCCGAGCGGCCGAGCTGAGTAATAATTTTCTGGGCTGCCATACTTTGTTCATAAAACACTTGAGGATTACTCACTCCGCTTCCATGGTCGGCCACCCTTATCTCCAGCTGGTCGCCCTCCGCGACCGGCAGAAATAATTCCAACCGTCCACCCCTGCCATGAAAAAGGGCGTTGATAATGGCCTCATACGCCGGAAGTGTGGCTTGGTTTGCATAAACTTCGACCGTGTCATCAAACAAGGATCTTTCGATATAGAATCTCTCAGCCCCGCTCCACCTGAGTTTTTCCCGCACCAAGAGAAATATCCTATTGACTGCCGCGGCCCCCGCCCGGACCGCGAAACCCTTATCTCCGTGCTCGCCGCCGCTTAGATCGGGTAGGTCAAATACCAGATCCGGCTCTCTGCGCTCTCTCCGCGCGAGGGGTCGCAGGACGCTTGACGAGGCACTTCCATCAATAGCGCTCTGTATTGTCGATATTACCGGCTGGGCCGGCAGCGGCATCGCGTCAATGTCAAAAATGAGACTGCCTCCCTCCAATCGTACCGGAATACCACAGATAAGCACGCTCTCTGCGGCTGCGAGCCGTCGCTGAATCTCATCTTTATCGCGAGCAAGCTCTCGCTTGATCGCCGGCATGGTCAGCGCATCAAGATGTTCATAATAAGCCCGCGCCCTCACAATATCGTTCAATCGAAGATCGATCCGGTTGACCGTAAGCGCTCCCCGCGCTATATCGACAACTCCGCAAAGGAGATACATCGCTATCTGCGGCTCATAGACCCCCTCCCGTGTTGTCGTCCACGCAAGCTCTGTTGTATCAAAATCAACAAAAGGGCTGTTGCCGAATGCCTCAACACAGCGTGACAGAGCATCGGTGCGAAGGTTATTAGCAAAATTAATATCATACGCCTCATTAATGACCTCCACCGCGTCCGCGAGGCGGTTCTGCGCGATAAGACTCATCGCGAGATTATAGTGCGCGTTGATAAAGAACGGAAAATCTCTGATGGTCTGTCTGAAGACCGCTTCATAATCAGACCAGGTCTTGAGAGCACCAAAAGTTCCGGCAGTATCGGCGTCGCCCACGGCGGCAGAATACTGCGTGAGTGCGGCAGCTAAGCGGCCCCTGTCCGTCGTCTTGTTGAGCAGATTGCGCCGGTGATCAGCGAATGAAAAAGTACCGGCCATGAGCATCTCATTCTTAATATCCAGTAAAATGAGCGTGGGGTCCTCTTCAGCGCCCGGCTGTTGATATGCCCGGTAGAGAAAAGCCAGGGCGTTTAATTCCTCGTCTGGAGACGACTTCCAATATAAAAGAACCTCTTCAATATCGGCAAGAGTAATGATATTTTCCGCGATCGCCGACGAAAGAGCCGACGGCTCCATAAAAACCCGGTAATCAGCGAGGAGACGCCGGTATAATTGCTGCGCTCCCTGCTCCCGGGGTTCCAGCTCAACGCCGGGCATCGGTATCGCATACCGCGGATATTTTACCGGTATCCGCCAGTCGCCGGCGGCATCATAATGAGGATGCGCCGCGAAACCTTTCTGCGGTACGCTCGTATATGAACCGCACGCGTCGACGGCATGCTGGTTGGTGGCATGATTGGCGAGCTCCGCCAGCACGGCATGATTCTCAAGTTCATTGAACCGGAACGGCAGGACGAACCGAAGCATGAAAGACTCGACGATCTCCCGACGCGTCGTCCGGGGACTCGTCCAGACGACGTTATGGTACGGACAGAGCGCGGGCATATCGCTTCCAGGGCGGCGAGTATCAAGAAGTGCCTTATTAACCGCGATGGCCCTGCTTAATGGATACCCTTTATTATTCTCTTTGAGAACGCCATCACAGAGGCCATCAGTACCGAGATAAACCCCCTTAAACCCCATATCAACGAGCCACCCGACCAGTTCGTGGTCGATGTCATTATGTCTCCAGAAAGCATTTACCCGGGCGATACAGGATATCTCAAAATAATCCTGGAGCCCCAGCCGCATCATCTGGGCGTGGAGCGCCTCCATACGCGCGCGGTCGGTCAAAAAATCATCGTCATACGCCATAATGCGTATCTTCTCTCCCGGCGGCAATAACGCAAGCGGTGAACCGCTTCTCTGCGCGGCCTCGAGCTCCCGTTCAAGTTCCGCGGTCGTTCCCGACCCTTTGAAATTCAACAGGCACTCAAGCATCCACTCTTTCATCGAAGCCGCGTTGAGGTCTACCGCAGACGCACCCGGCGGCTTCAGCTCCGTTTCATAGGGAACCGCCAGATCATAACGCTGGCCGCCCCATTTATTGCAAAAAGCGCAGTTCTGGAGACACCCGCGGGTATTGTGCCAGTAATAAAGAAATTTCCCGGGGGCCGGTTTGAGCATTCTAAAATCGGGAGCCCTGTTCATATGAGCAACATTGTTATAGAGAAGCGTATTGCCTGAACGGGCGATAATACCTCCCTCAAGCGCGGCAAGGCGTTCGATCCGTTCCGGGGTCAGGCCCTCACCGCGCCTGCTCTCTCCGATGATACCAAGGATATCGACGATCACGTCGTCGGCATTGCCCTTGACGATGATATCGAAATCATCGAGCAGGACCGCGAGCTGCTCGGCATATTGCGTCGTAGCTCCGCCGATCAGCACGTACGCGTGCGGGAACTCCCGGCGTATCGTACGGATGAGTTCGATCGCGTCTTCAATCGTGTAGTCAACGACGGAAATGCCGATCACGTTCGGATCGGGTACGGCAGACGCGCGTACCGCCGACGCGAACTGGTCGATATAGCATTTTTTCCCGGGTACCAGCGGCACATAGACCATCTCCGCGCAAGCCCCACGCTCCCTGACGACCTGTGTCAGCAGCTCGGCGCCGTAATAATTGGCGGAGCTGAGCGTCGCGAATACCGCGCGGGAGGTGAGCGACCGTTCTCGTGAACCGCCCCATCGGGCAGACAAAGCCTCTTTATCAAGCGTCAGAGCTTTTTTATCGTCTCGCACCGCTTCCATGAGAGCGCCGGTCTCGACGTGCCCCTTATCAGCGAGCTTCACCGTCCGCGTAAATGTCTGCCCCAATTCGATGGCCCGATACCCGCCGTGAAAATCAGGGATGATCGCGGCGTTAATAAAATGGTCGGCATCATATCGCTTATTACGAAGGATATCTTCGACCGCGAGCTCTTCGACCAGCACACCGCGTATCTGCGGCGCAAGTTTCTTAGAGACGCCGAATGTGCCAAGGATCTGACCTAGAACGGTATCAAGCGCCTGTTTGTCGCTCGGCCCCCGGCAAAGAGTCGCTATCTGCCAGATCGTTTCATCGCGCAGATGTTCCAGCGCGCGTGCCGTCGCCTGCTGGGCGCGACCGGGCGCCAACCGGCGCACGAGAGCTCTGCGCACGCGTCCGGCATCACAG
>JBAWYO010000186.1:0-3526 GCA_037143495.1 Candidatus Omnitrophota bacterium
GTAAATAGATTCTACTGTAAATGGTAAACATTGTCAAGAAAATAAACTAACTTTGTGATTGTTAACTTACAATACTCCTTTTTTGCGCAAGTCATGACGCAACTGCTGGGGATCACAAAAAACAACTCCGGTTATCCCCAGTTTCCTCCCCCCTTCTATAAGATCGGCCCGGTCGTCTATGTAGAGGGTTCGCGCTGCGGATACGCCGGCTCGCCTAAGTGCATAGCGATAAATTATTTTATCCGGCTTCATCGCGCCGACTTTGTAGGAGAGGACCAGATGGTCAAAAGAATTGATCACCGAAAATCGTTCTCTGATATATTCAAAGTGAAGGCGATTAGTGTTCGACATAAGGTAAACCATGTGCTGACGACGAATGTCCTTGATGATGCGCGCCATGCCGGGGTTCGTAAAAAAAATATGATTCCAGCACTTTTTGAAAAAATCAAAACTGGTATGAATGCCCAGGAGGTTATTGACGCGCTCATGGAATTCCCGCGAGGTGATCTTCCCTTCATCATGAAGGCGTGTCAGGGCTGAATCAAAAAAAAGATCATACAGTTCCTCGGTTGATCGACCTGAGAGCCGGCTGATCTTCCGCGCAAGGATCCGATGATCGAATTTAACAACGACGTTGCCCAGATCGCAGAGTATAAGGTCGTATTGTTTTGGCATGGATGGTGGGAGAAAAAAACGCGCCCGACCAGAGTCGAACTGGTATGACTGGCTCCGGAGGCCAGTGCCTTATCCATTAGGCCACGGGCGCATGCACTACGGTTTACAAACCGGAAAAATTCTTTTTGCTAGACACAGACGCAGGTCAGGGTCTTCGCGACGCCTTTGACCTTCAGTATCTTCGTCGTGACAACGCGGCCGAGGTCGTCCATGTCGGCGGCTTCGATCTTGGCGATCGCATCGTACGGCCCGGTTATGGCGTCAGTAAAATTGATGCCTTTGATTTCCCTGATATTCTTCAACGTCTCAGCTACATCTCCGGAAGAGATATTCATCAATATGTACGCTTTTACCGCCATGGCGATGCCCTCCGTTAACTTTTTACACCCTTCGCAGCGCGGCTACTTTTTTTTATGACCTTCCGCTCGATCGAAGCCATGATATCGACAAACTCCTTGCCGGATACCTCCTCAAGAGACTTCCCCTTCCGGTCAAGGCGTTCATTAAATTTGACGAGCACCTCCTGCATCTCCTGATGTGTTGACGATGAACCGCCGTAAATACGGAAGTTCTTCCCCTTCGTTATGCGGGTGTGTCCGTCTTTGTTATCAAAACCGACGCCGAGCAATTCACTCTTTTCCATGATTTTTTGATTGTAGCACATATCGCATCTCAAAACAACAGGCAAATAGCGCTCTTCTCCGCTGATGCCGGTCAGTCCCGGTCGTAACTCGGCCCCTGCTGTTCGATCTCCCAGCGCTCAAAATCCTGCTCAGAGAGCTCCTCCAGGAACGCGGAAGGACGCGCGATAACCGTTCCGTAATTATAATCAAACCTCGTCATCGAATGAAGGAGATAGACTTCGTCCTTGGCGCGGGTCACGGCAACATAGAAGAGCCGGCGCTCCTCCTCGAATTGAGCGGGATCTTCTATCGATTTCGGATGTGGAAACTGCCCGTCAGAGAGACCGATCATGAAGACCCGGCTCCATTCGAGCCCCTTTGCCTGGTGTATCGTCGACAGTATCAGGTGATCGTTGTCATCTTCAGGGGCCCGCTCGAGCGTCTCACCCTTAAACCCTTCACGCAACGTCACATCAGCGAGAAAATCCTTGAGCTGTTTGTAGGTATGGGCAAAATTCGCCAGCTCGATAATATCATCGACCCGGTCCCGCGCGTTATCGAAGTTCGCCATCAGATGATCCCGGTAACCGCTCTCCATAACACGCTGGATCAGGAGATCCGGCCCGGCTGCTGCCTCCCCCTCGAGCAATGCCTTAATAACCCTGCGGAATCCCTCAAACCCCTGCGCCGCCCTCTTGGGCAAAACCGAGGTAAATGATCCCTCAGCAACCATTTGGACCCGGCCGCCTTCCTTAATAAAATGCGCGAACGCCTTATCGGCATACCCGGCGCCTATCCCGGCATGGAGCGAGAGCGCCCTGATCCAGGATATTTCATCCTGCGGATTCTGGATGATCTTCAAATAGGCGAGAACATCCTTAATATGCGCCTGTTCGAAAAAACGCACCCCTCCCCTGATGATATAGGGGATCTCCTTTTTCACCAGTTCCATTTCAAGCTCAGCGGATTGATAGTGCGCGCGATAGAGTACCGCGATATCATGGAGCGGAACGCCCTGGTCGTGGAGTTCCATAACCCGCTGGACAATAAAAGAAGACTGCGTGCGCATATCGTTGACCGCGATCAGGCGCGGCTTCTCGCTCGCGCCTTCCTGCCTGGCCGCTACGATCTCTTTCTCGAATTGTTCCGTGTTCTTTTTGATAACGCTGTTCGCCAGTCCCAATATCGGCGCCACGGAACGGTAGTTGGTCTGTAGCTTATAGATCTTCGCGTTCTCAAAACGTTTCGGAAATTCAAGGATGTTCTTAATATCTGCCGCCCTGAACGAATAGATCGACTGCGCGTCATCACCGACCACGAGCAGGTTCTTGTGATGTGAGGCGAGTAGCTGTACGATAGCGAACTGGAGCCGATTCGTATCCTGATACTCGTCGACCAGGACGTACCGGAACTGCTCTGAAAAACGCATCAAAGCGGAGGGTACGGTCTTGAGGAGCTTCAGCCATTCCAATAGAAGATCGTCATAATCAAGATTGTTTGATTGTCGTTTCTTCGCCTGATAGAGACGGTCGACCTCCTGTATCGCTTTAAGGGAATTTAAAAGATAAGAATAGCGATCATTGACGGTCTTATCAATACTCTGCTGTGAATTTCGCGAGTACGATATTATCGACAATATGACGGCGGGGCTCGGGAAAAGCTTCGGATCGTTACAGCGGTCCTTAAGTCCTTTTGAGCACATCTTGATGAGCGAGCGCTGGTCTTCATCGTCAAGAATACCAAACTCGGGACTCAACCCCAGATCCTTCGCGCAGATCCTTAACGAACGATTAGCGACATGATGAAAAGTTCCGCACCAGAGTCCGGCCGGTTTTGCTTTAAGCAGCATTTCGAGCCGTTGCTGCATCTGGTGCGCGGCCTTATTCGTGAATGTCATCAGGAGGATGTTCTTCGCCGGTACCCGCTGCTCGAGAATATAGGCAATACGATAAATAAGGGTGCGGGTCTTACCGCTCCCCGGTCCCGCGAGGACCAGGCACGGTCCTTCAGCCTCAGTGACGACCTTATACTGTTCGGCGTTGAGCTCGTTGCGGTAATCGATATGATGCGCGGTACCGCCCTCATCGACATTCAATAAATATTTTTGCACGCTGATTATTCTCCTGATTACGTAAGATTTCCTTTTTAAAGATTTTTACGGGTCCTGTCACGTCAACCGGTTCGCTGGACCACTTGCCCGTCCCCTGCGAGGCCGGGCTGCGTTCGGG
>JBAWYO010000187.1:0-3506 GCA_037143495.1 Candidatus Omnitrophota bacterium
ATTCAGCACCTCTTGAACAAATGTTGCGAACCGGGTAGGTTCGACATAATAACCGCCCGAGGTACATTTCTCTCTGAGCTCCTGAAGTGTCATGCGGCCCACACTTACCTTCCGCGTGAAAGGATCCCGCACTAAGACTTCCGCTTCCCCGGCAGCCTCGTCTATCGTCCCTACCCGAATGCGAAGCCGGGTCTGCGGATGCATCAAGACGGACCCAGTGACAATAGCGGGTCCCAACGGCTCATTACCACGCTCGCGTGCGGCTAACGGCCGAAGAGTGGTCGATAGTCGATAGTCTCCAGCCGATAGCGCTTTTTTCTCTATTGACCATCGACTACCGCCTATTGACCCATGGTGTTTAACTAGGGCTTCAGCACAATACCCGGCCGTGCCCTGTTGCGCGAGCAGCAGGAGCGCAAGAACAAAAAACGCTGGTATGTGATATCGAACCATTCTCATGAACTTAGGCGCACCTTTTGTGCAAAAAAACCTTGTCTTCAATTGAGACCTGGCACTACGAAAAACGGACCCAAGGCTATATATCCGAAGATACCGCGCCTGAGACGATCTCATATTCCCGGAAAACCCCTAACGCGCCGGTCCGCACCGGAGGTTCCTTGCCTTTCGGCGGCCTGACGCGGTCCAGAAAGCCAAGAACACGGTCAAGATAGTCGGGGGCCGGCTCAGGCTGGTATTTATCCTGCATCCACTGCGGGTAGTATTGAAAACCGGCAGGGATCACGGTACACCTTTTTTGCAGCTCGGCCTCCGCCCTGAGCGCATCCAGTAACTCGCCGGCGGCGGGATCGGAAACAGAATACTCCCCTTCTTTAAGACCCCAGAATTTTACGTATTCGGCGGATCCGAAAGTGCCGGCCGTGATCCCTATGATATTTTTTTTCATATCAAGTTTGGCCATCACCTTTTGCTCACGCTCAGCCCCCTTAAAACTCATGATCATCCCCTGCGCGCCTTCTGCGGGACCAGTTTCGTTATCGCAAAAATATTCTCTCCACTCAAGATGATGCTCGTATATGGGTACCTCTTTCATAGTGTGGGTTTTCCCGTCCTGCGAATAGACCACTTCGATGTTAGTCCCGGTCCTCTTTGATTGCCGCTCGACTAAGACCACTCTCTGTATATCAGAGCGCGGCCTCATCCGCTCGGCATCATAAAACTTCCAATCGCCGTCAGCCGCTGATGCCGCGAGAAAATCACCGTGCACAAATTCTGTGGAGATCATCGAATGCACATCCGTAGCCGAAAGGCTTCCAAAAATACATATCGTAGCCGGTTTTTCTCCACGCGAAAAACTTAAGACATCGATATTCGCGCTTTTCCCATATGAGGCAAATTCCGGCTTATTCGCTATAAGCTCGTAGAGATAGCTCTGTAATTTATCCTTAAAATGTTCCGACCACTTCTCATTAACGAATTTGCTCCACAACATCAAACGTTCATACTTTTCGGCAAGTTTAGCGCGATTATCAATGCTTGGTAATGGGACTGTATAGAGCGTGCCTCCCAGCAACATCGCAACGGCTGTCGTCAGCAAGAAAAGTGTCCTGAGCCGAAACTGCCACCATCTAAGTTTATGCGGTCCAAGCGGTGTGGGCGTACCCTCATCTAATTGCAGGGTACGCTCAAAATATGCCATGGCTCGCAACTTTGCGTGCTCTACCGGAAGAGCAAACGCGGTCTGCTGCCACAAAAAACATATACTCAAGATCATTGCGATAAGTTTTATATGTTTGCCCATAAAAATCTCCATTACTAAATTAAAATAAATACTTTAATTAACCCCTAATATTAAGATGATAAAAAATCATCAAGATCTAAAAACCTTGATCATTCTAAGAAGATATTGTTTGCGTAGTTCTCTGTTCTTTATTCTACTGTAAGTATACCTTGCACATCGATAGATTACAAATTTAATTTACTAACTTTTTTATATCTTAAAATTGAGTTCGCCCACGCGCCCGCTGTATCGCCTCGTCGCCGTACTTCGCCTTGATCTTATCGAGCGCCGCGTGGACTCGCTCCTTCTTCGCGTCATAGAGCTCATCGAAGAGCGTCTCGCGGACGCTCCCGCCCATCAGGTTAGATGCCTTGACGCCAACCAGGCGTATCTTCTTATCCCGGTACTCGAACCCGTCATAGAGCGACTTGACCGCCTGATAGATCGTATCGGAAAAATTCGTCGCGTGATCGAGCGTACGAGCCCGGGTGTATGTATGAAACCCCTCAGTCCTGATCTTCAGCGTGATCGTCCTGCCTTTTACCGCTTCCACGCGCAAACGCTCCGAGACCTTTTCACACAGGTGCACGAGCGCGCCTTCGATCGCTTCCTTGTCCTGCGTATCGACCTCAAAAGTCGTTTCATTGCTGATCGATTTCGCCTCGGTCTCGACTTCGACGCCGCGTTCATCAATGCCGTTGGCAAGCTGCCAAAGATGGGCGCCGTTGCTCCCCAAGAGCCTGACGAGCTCGTGAACATCTCTTTTTGCGATGTCCCCTATCGTCCGTATACCGCAGGCTTCGAGTATCGTCTCGGTCTTCTCGCCAAGCCCCCAGAGTTTGCGTACCGGCAGCGGCCGCAGGAAGGCCAGTAATCCTTCGGCACTCACCTCGACGAGGCCATCGGGTTTTTTCAAATCAGAGGCGATCTTCGCCGCCATCTTCGTCGGCGCGAGCCCTACCGACGCGGTCAGGTCCGTTCTCTCTCTGATGCGGGATTTGATCAGGAGGCATGTCTCATGCGGCGTCCCGAAGAGATGATAACTGCCGGTCAGGTCCAAAAATGCTTCGTCGATAGAGATCGGTTCGATGTCGGGGGTGAACGTATAGAAAACTTCGTGGATCTCCCGCGAAACGCGATGGTACTTATCCATATCCCCCTCGAGGAAGATCGCCTGAGGACAGCGGCGCCAGGCGTGCGAGATCGGCATCGCGGAGTGAATGCCGAACTTCCTGGCTTCATAGGAACAGGTCGATACGACACCGCGGCCGGCGCCCCCTTTAGGGTCGGCGCCGATAACAACGGGCTTGCCGCGATACGCGGGATTATCCCGCTGCTCGATCGCCGCGAAGAACGCGTCCATGTCAACGTGGGCTATATAACGGTCTTTCATAGGAAATGTCTGTTTTGCGGGTGACGCCGAATGGGCGCCCACATTTTTGAGCGGGGGATGGGAGGCTCAGAAACCCCGTTTATTTTACTTATTGAATGGACCCTGCACCCAGCTTTAGCTGTGGTGCAGGGTAAACCCCCCGGAAAAAATGTGGGCTCTTCGGCGGCAGGACCCGCAAAACTTTATGGCGGTGCATAATAAGTCTGATAAAATGCTTATTAATGTGCTTTTTGTATCGATAGATACTTCGCCGGCTTCGCGTAGACGACATGCCCGCCGACGATCGTCGCGATCACATTAAGTTCTTTGTCGATGACGACCAGATCAGCGTCCTTGCCTTCCCCTATCGATCCCTTCCGGTCGTCAATGCCAAGG
>JBAWYO010000188.1:0-3498 GCA_037143495.1 Candidatus Omnitrophota bacterium
CGGTTACGCTTATCTATTGCTCTAATAGCGACAGAGAGTTCCTGGCAGCCGCCAATAGGGTTATCGGCAATGATGGCCGTCCGGTCGGGTTGGTTGGCGGGTATTCCATAAAGGCCATTGAAGAGATGCTGAATGGTTCCGATACGATATCGGTCTACCCGCTTAGAAATCTCGAAGTAGGGACCGAGTCTTTCTATTTTGAGCCACATCCCTTTGTCATACGAGGTGATGAGCCGACGAAGCGCGAGATAATTCGCTCCACGTTAGCGGGAATCAGTAGCGGGATAACCGCATATTGCCCCGCAGATGGTCGGCTCTATATAACGATCGATAACAATATGGGATTTCACCGCGTTGAGTGGGCCCGGTGGGAAATATGCAATGAGGATGGTACGCGGACGCTTGCGTTTATGCCGTATGGCGCGCTCATGGAATTGCAGAGAGTCGGGAAAGTGGTGCTGCGGCCTCCGCACTATTGTTTTAGCGGTTCTCCCACGGAGCTCTATCGGTTATTGGATGATCATCGATTGACCTGCGCTATTTTGCCCAGCGAACCTTTGCCGGTGGCTGTAGAGAGAGTTTTCTTAGGGGAATCGGGAAGTGGTGCGTCGGTCCTGCGCCCGGTGGCGCGGGGGGAGCGCACGGCGTTATCAACGGCATGGAAAGAGGTTGCTGCAACCTCAAGAATTGGTCTTGACTATGCGCAAGCGGTTCAGTGTTCCCATTATCTGCGGGTTACCGGAGGGCGGGTCCCGTACGGTTTTTGGAACAAACGCGCTACACTGAAAAATATGGTGCTTGTCGCGCTGGACCAACTCCTTGACGAGGAGTATGGCTCATTCGGAGAGGCCCGGAAAAAGGGCGACATCACGGCGATGGCGCAGATATACCGTCGAAAAGTTATGAATTATGTTCCGGTGAATACAGGAAAATACGCACACGGCGGCGCCGAAATCTTCTTTTACGAAGTAGCCGGTTTAACCGAACATATTCTTGCCACATCGCCGTATTTGCGCACCAGGCGGGGCGGCCGGATCAGGAAGTTGCTCGACTTCGCGGTACCCGGTTTGTGCGATGATAGCAAGGAATCAGCGTTGAGCGCGAAAGAGGCGGCGCTGCCTCTTAGAAAGATCGGGGATGTCAAGATACGGGCATCCAGACAAAAATTAGCAGATCTTCTGGCGCAGCCGTCAGATGTTGATTGGAGCATGAACCCGTATCGTGTCCGCGCATTGAAAGGGTGTGACTTCGGCAGAACGCTCACCGGAGGTTATCTGCAGGTTTTTATGTCGGCAGCGGGCGATTATGTGACGGTGAGCCTTCTGGGTGAGGCCAAAGGCGGCCTGCGGGTCGTCTGCGAGGACATCAGGATTATTAATGAGCATCTCTGCGAAGTTGACCTGGTTTTCTATGAAGGCGCGGCCATCTACAAAAAGCGCACTCTTCAGATCGGTTCACATACGAAGGAATATACTTGCGGTGAATATGTGCTGAAATTACGCTCGCTCAGCGATGAGCTGGGAACACTCGCTCTTATGGATACGATGCGCAGTGCTGCGGTACGCCAGGGCACATGGTTTATAAGGGGTCGTGATCTGACGGGGTACAAGCTTGGCGATACCGATAAGATCGGCATGAAGGATCTTACGCCATATCGAAATCACACCATGCGATGGGATGCATTGAACGGCATTCCGCGTGTAAATAAGCGTTATCGGAACGGTGTCATCATGGCCAGCGGTATGATCGATGGTCAGCCTGCCCATCTGATCAGGTGGAGCAGGGAAAAGAGTCGCGACATATGGCGTCTCTACAGGATAGGCCCAGGCAGGGCATCGGTAGAAGGTGCTAATGAATTACGCGGCACGAGAAGATGTCCGCCGGTCGCGAGGATCTATGCGCTTGAGTGGAAAATAGGCGATACCGGCGAGAAGCTCGCTGCGCGCCTACTCCCGTTTGCCGGTACTCCGTTGAATCGGATCAGATCTGTGCGTGCTGATCCGGCCTTCTCTGTCCTGCGCCCGATGGCGGCAGGGGAGCGGATTTAGAGTGTCAAAGAGTCAGAGAGTCAAAGATTTAGAGTGTCAGAGAGTCAAAGAGTCAGAGAGTCAGAGTAAAAGAAAAGAATGAAAATCAAAGCTAAAAACCTCATAGCGGTTGTGCTTGCTGTTCTGCTGGTGTGGCAGGGCGTGGCATGGGCGCGCCCAGATGTTTATTGCTTACGTCCATGCGCGTACCGGGAGAGGGATTTTTTCGCGCAGGTTTATACCGTTGATGATTACGCGAAGATGCGCCTGATGAGCAAGGAGGACCCTGTCTCAATGGCGGCTCTCTGTTTTAAAAGGATCAAGGATGATCTTTCGCAGGTCCCGCAGCTTCTGCAAGAGTTGGAGCTTCCCGATTCATTCCCATTGGATGAGCGAGGGCGGGCGATCCCGGATGAGGTCAGGCCCCGCGAGCTGATCGCAGACTGCGAAGAAGCGATCAGCGCTATCGATCTTTTTTTACAAGCTTGTGAGTATCCGATGGAGCTTCGGCGCAGGCTTACGTACTTTAACAAGACGTTGAACGTTAATTGTCTTAATTGTTACGCACGGCTCCAGCTTCTGGCAACCTATCTGAATTATGCGAAGATAACCGGTTCGATGGATAGAGATCGTTTGATGAGATTGCAGAAAATCTACGAGATTGCGAGTCAGGGATCATTTCTGCTTTTTTTTGTCATTGATGATCTTGGGAGCGGTCAGGCTAATATGGAGGATGTTAATATGACGGAGTTTGTTCGTTCGCGGGATAATCTAGTGTCGCGAGCAATAGACTGGTTAAAAACCGATGAGGAGCTGCAGGTGCCCGAGAATCTAAAGATCAATGAAGCGTTGGGCGCGGGTACGGTGCGGATATCGGGGACCTCGCCTTATTTCCTGGAAAAGGTTGTCCAGGAGCCTTTAAAGAATGCGGTCATGAACTTTGTCGGGGCCGCTGCTGCGGACGTTCATCAGGTCGACCCCGTGATCAACGTAAGCCTTCAGATAAAGGGCGGACACGCGGTTTTCACCTGCGAAAATAATATGGTCGGCATAGATGCCGCGCGCTTAAGCGCTATATTATTGCCGGGTTACAGTAGTAAGCGGGAGTATCAAGCGCTTCAGCTTTATAAAAGATCAGATGAGCTCGCTATTTTTGGCGGGCTTGGCCTGGGGCTGGCGAAACTCAGCGTTACGTGTAGATGTCTGAAAGCTGCTCTTGAGATATATGTGAAGACCGGCGGTAAGGCATATAAGCTCTCATTGGACGAAGACCATCTCCCGCTGGTCGAGGAAGCCGACCCTTCGGTCATAGGTTTCGAGAGCGGCTTCAAGGTTATCGTCTCGATCCTGGGAGCCTATGAAGCGGGCGCCAAAATCCCTCGGCGCGAAGAGGTGATGCGGTATGTTTAAGATGAAAAGAGTACTGGTACGAGCTACATCAGTCATCATTATTGCAGCGCTCATGTTGCAG
>JBAWYO010000189.1:0-3466 GCA_037143495.1 Candidatus Omnitrophota bacterium
CAGGTGCCCGGGCAAACCGTTACTCTTCGGCTCGATCAAAAAATCCTTGCCGGCGCCGCCGGAGATAAATGTCCACTCAATGCCAAGCCCTTGCGGAAACGCGTCCAGAATATAGTCATCCGTTTCAACCCACATATGGCCGGTACTCTGCGCGATATACGCGTCGACACCGGCCAGCTTCAGCTTGCGCACCAGCACCGCGGAATAGATCTGGCAATAATGCGCCTGCCGGCACTCCTGCCGCGTCTCGCGGATCAGGCTCTCAATAACACGCATGCGCGCCGCATGTTTATTCGAATCCGCGAACGCGATCGGCCTGAGAGAACCGGTCAACAGCCTAGAGCCCATGGTCGCTCCGGCCAACGCCGTCTGTGTCATCAGCAACGCGGTCATTGTTACTACTATGAGGATTTTAATTCTTTTTTTCATATCTCCTGATTCTTATCCCCACTAACTCATTAAAATCCAAGCTCAGACCTGGCACCTCGAGAGACGGACCCACCCGCGCCTCGCAACTACACCTGCTCCTCAAGCGCCGTCGTCTGTCGTATGAGCGGTTCGAGTATCGATGGGCCCTGACTCAGGCGCTGCTGAAGACGTTCTATATGCTCATCGACCGATCTGATCCACATGTTCAGCGAACTCACCACCTGGCTAAATCGTCCGTCGAGATCTTCGTATTCTATCCCGTTGCTGCTCAACCGAAGATATCCATCCATGAATTTGGAAGCATCTATGCACATTATCCGATCCCCATACCGCATAAGCTGTGTCAACCCTAAGTGCCCGAAAATAATGCCATTCACGCCGAGGTGGGCCAGATAGAGATCGACCTTTGCGGGATCAATCTGGAAATTCGTCTTAAGATCGCTGATCCAGTTCCCGGCCCTCGTTTTTAAGAACATATCAACTCGCCGGTTATCAAAAAAAGCACGAAAAGCCGTCATGCACTCCTGGGTCAGTCCTTGCTTAACGGTAACAAGACCATCGGGGCTTTCATCCAGGTACGCGTTCTGTAAATGTTCGAGCTGTGCCTGCCATGCTTTCAGTTCGGTCATCGAGATCTCGGGAACACCGTTGTTGGAAGGGATCAGTGTATGCAGATATAGAATGCCGCGGTCATCCACATGAAAAAGTTTATAGTTCTTAAGCATCCACAGCGCCATCTCAGAGATGGCGCGCCCCTTATGATCAAAATCAGCAAGCGTACGCCGGCCACCGTTATGATCAGCTAGCCAGACATCGTACGTACGGGTATCCCCGAGAAGAACACCGAGCAGGAGCCACCGGCTATGATTACTAAGACAAAACGCGGCATGATCACCACGATCTCTCTTGATACCCCGCAAAGCGTCAAATACCTCCACATTATAGAATCCGCGGTCATACTCGTCTCCGAGCGATATCACTTCTGTGACCGGACCACCGGTAGCGGAGAGGTCCCGCACCCGCTCAACAGGTCGATGCCGACCATGGATATCGCTTATAACGGTGGTGTCCGGATGGCGCCCGAGCATTAAATCGTCGCGCAGTTTTTGCGCCCGCTTTAATGCATCTTCCAAAAGGTTTACAGCAAGATCCCCGTTATCGGTCATTATTCCGCTGCGCAACTCTTCTAATAACCGAGGTAATTCTTCCTGCCCATGTGCGCTCGGTGAGATAGTACCACGTCTGCGCATCCCCACAAAAAACCGCTGTAATGCTCTTTCGTACTCATCGCTTACTCCTGCCGCGTTCACCATGCCTTTTAAGACCGCGTAATTTGGAGCTACCCCGGTAACTCGTTCTATATTATCAAGAATATGTATCAAATCGATCTTTTGCAAGGGGCGAGGGTCACGAAGAATATTCTGATCATTATAAATAAGAGCTGCCATCAGTTTAAATGTTTTTTGGTATGAGTCGGCATTGAGGCGATCGGCAGATGCCCCAGGTCGGGGGTGAGCTTGAGTGAGCAGATACGTCAAATACCCGATCAGACTAACGGTCCTGTCCGTAGCCGCGGTATCAGCAGCCAACCCGGCTATACTCGACGATACAATACCCGCCACCGCCCGCCCGCTCTCGCCCAGCGCCAGCGGCCGCAAAAGGCGCGTCATTTGCTGACCATTCTCGGCCGGTGACGCGTTTATCCCCGCCTGCGCGGCATTTGCCGCAAGCAGCGCGAATGCTATGACTATCTGTAACCGGGATTTGAGGAGTATGCGTTTCATACTATACGGATCCTTCAACCGCCATAAGAGCGGCTTTTTTTGGAGCTTCCATCAGCCTTATCTCTTCGCCGGGGCTGATCGTACCGATAATGGCCACCACATTATTGAAGATACTGGTCACTGAATTGCCGCGGGACGACATATCCTTAAGGCGGCTATACGTGTATTTCAGAAAACGCGTGATTTCCGGTGATGCACCCTTAGTAGAATACTTCTGTGCCATCTCTTCGGTAAGGCTCTGCTTCTTGCTCAGTTCTTCTTCGAACCAGTAGGCGAAGCCTTCGCTTACCCCTTCCGTATTTGTTCCTCCCCCTAAGCGCGCTATGGCCTGCCAAAAATATAGATTAAACATCTTGTGGCCATATTCATGATAGAGAACAACTTTAAGCAATTCAAGCGATGGCGCGCTCATTCCGGGATTAAGCTGCGCAAACTCGATGACGGCAGGCGAAGCCGGATCAAAGATGCACCGATCTACAAAAATATCCCCCATCACCGTGCCTCCTAAAAAACCTAAATTATCTCCAAATATAACACGCCTTCGCTGTAGGGGGCGTTCTATGCTCACCTCTTTCATAACCTCGACCGTCTCATTCCCTCCCGCGCACGGCACTTCGAAATCTTTCATTATACTGGAGACGCTCTGAAAAACCTCCTCCTCAATTCTCGCGATATCCTCTCGATATAACTTTTCTATGTTCCTTTGCCGCACGGCCAACGGCCGCAAACAATTTTCTCCCGCCTGCGCGGCGCTGCCGCCGAGAAGGCTTATGCTCAGCAATAAAACCGCGGCGCTGTTTTTCATAATTCTCATAAGGCCCCGTTCTAAATACTTTTTCATACCCTGAATTATGAGGACAAAAAATACCCTGCCATGATCATATATCGTCCGGCGGCCTGCGGTCGCTAGCAGGCATAAACAACCCTTCACGCAACGCGGTCAGCCGGTCCGCAAGGGTCAGTAAGGAAACTCGCGCTCTGCCAATACCATGCGGAGGCATGCTTCCGTGTATTTTATTCAGGGCTATCGCCCCTCTCCGGGCGGTTTCCGCCGCCATTGGCAGAAAATCCGGAGATAAAGGACGGTCGCTCGAACGCATGGACCCTTCGGTATCTGCGATGCGCTCAACACAATGCCCCGCTCTTTCAACTAATTCCGCGGCGTGATCCCATTGCAACGCCGGCGCTAAACGCGCCATATCTTCCAAGCTATCTCCGCTCGCCTCCAGCTCCATGATCGCGATCTGCTCACC
>JBAWYO010000190.1:0-3465 GCA_037143495.1 Candidatus Omnitrophota bacterium
GATCGTTCGACTTGCATGCCTAATCCACGCCGCCAGCGTTCACTCTGAGCCAGGATCAAACTCTCCACTTTTAATGAAGAACTAACGATCTGGACCCATCACAAACTGGCATATTTTCAAAGAGCGATGAGACAAAAAAGGCACCGATAAACGATGCCTTTTTGGCTCGATTATCTATAAAAAAATCTACCCAGGCTTTTTGAACGAAATATTCAAAGAGTCGCTCCGGGAATCATTTGCAGTTTTGAAAGAGGCTTCTATTTCCTTCTTCCCTCTTGCCGATACGTGTATCGCTATCGTGTAAGGTGTTGAAACTATAACACGCACACCATAAGTTGTCAAGTATTTTTTTAAAAATATTTTTGCCCGGAAAAAAGACCGTCGCGGCGCGGTTATACCGACGATCCTGAGAGCGCGAGCTGGCTGGCGCGCGGTATCGCGTTTTCCAAACCAACAGCAAAAATAGCGTCAGCATTTGCGGCGTACGCTGCGGGAGACGCCTGCGCAGGCAGCAGTGCCGCGGCATTTTCCGTGGTCAGTTCACCCAGGAACGCCAGAACTTTCGCGGCGAGACCTTTCATTGCCGGCATATTAGGCTGGCTCTCACTAAGCTCTCCCCACCACTGGCGCACATATCCTTCAGTTTCCTGCAGAGCATCCGCGCCCATATCCGCAACTAAAGAATTCACGTGCGCAAAGGGATATGCCGATGGAGGCTGAGCCTGCGGATCAGCAAGAGCGGTCAATATACCCTTTACATACGTCGGCATAAAAGATACCGCAAAATCATGCTTTGAAGCATTAGTGGCGGCTTCGTTAAAAATACTATCTAACTGAGACAAGGTCTGCGGATTGAGCGGATCAGAGAGGAAGTCGGTAACGAGCTTTATGGTCGGTGCGTTATCAGCGCCTGGCCCCCGGGGGATCACGGCGATCTGGGTCATGTCTGTCGGCGAGTTGATCAGATGAAGAACATCGACGCCATCCATACTGCTGATCTCGATACTCTTGCCGCTCGCCGCCCCGGTCAGGTCTTGACGCGTATAATGGATCTGCTCTCCGGCGGGTCCTGTCGCTACCCCCGCAGGTTTACCGAGATCGGCAAAGAAAGCGGTTACGCCCGTCGTGCTCAATCCTGTTCCCTGGGAAGGAATGCTGTACTGTGCTACGATCATTGATCCCGTCGCTTGAGAAAGAGCGGCTTCGCCTTCCGCTGCCCCCACCCCTGCCGCACCGCTCCCTATTCCCGTGGCGCTGGAGTCGATTATCGCCTGCAATGCTTCGTCAATAGCGTTTGCTTCAATAATAGCGTCACCCGGATCAAAGAAACCGTTATTATTCAGATCAAGAGGTTTCAGCAAGTTCTCGTTTCTGGAGACCGGCACCACTTCATTCGAACCGGGAGGCGTAACATCGGTAACGGTAAGAATGTCTCCCCTATCAACTCTTCCATCCCGGTTGAGGTCATAGCTATTAGCGGGCGGGTTGTTCAAAAAATCCCAGAGGTCGAACCATGATGGGTTCCCTTCACTATCCGGGATCATCGTAACTACGATATATCCATACCCGCCCAGATCAGCGAAGGGGATATAATCATTGATATCCACTATCCCGTTTCGATCCATATCGTACCTGATATGAGGACCGGGGGTAACCGTAATTGAAAAATTCTGCGTATTCGCGCCCTCTTGAAAGATAACTCCCGAATTAAGTTCGGTATCGCCTACGGCAAGCCCGAACTTAACAGGGATACGCACGCCGTCCGCGGGATACTCAGCAGCAATAACATTCGATAACCGGTAACCTCCTAAATTGTCGGTTATGGTCGTGTACGCGGGCACTACATACAGATCGCTGAGCTCCGGGCGTACATTCACGACAGCGCCAACGACCGGGTTACCGTTCTGATCCGTCACCGTTCCCTCGACATTCGCCAGGGTTTTATCGCCCGTCATACCCTGGAGCATAAAATTCTGCCTCCCGGTCGAAACCGTCAGTGATGTCCCTACGGGAACGCCGTTAAATAAGACATCGTAAAGGACCGGCATTCTCACCCCCTTCACCTGGTAGAGAACATCCGGCATCTCGGGTATCTCATAAACACCATCCGCAACAGGAACCTCAAACGCGCGCAACCCGCTCGCGGCGATCTGCGGCGTAAACCGTATGACGCCGGTAGCGTTCTGGCCACGCGGGCCGTTCACCAGCCCCGTCATGAGATCAACATAGAGTACCTGGCCAGCCAGGCCGATAACTTCAAGATTAAGGGTGTTTATTCCGGCTGAAAAAGTTGTCGAAGTTATAGGGCTTCCATCTTCGGTGTTAACGGAAAGGCCATCGATCGAAACCTGCCAGGTGACCGGCGTCGGCTGCTCGCCGGTATGCAGAACGATCGCCGCGGGAAGCTTGGGAACATTAAAGGTACCGGCATTGATGGGAGCGGTGAACTCGGGGACCCCTTCTAGTGACGAGACGAATGTTATGGTCGACCCGTCAATGATCTCTTTGTTAGGACCGCGCACAGAACCCTGTACGCCGGCGCTCTCCTGCTGACCAGCCAGGCCGCTCACGACAAAATTCCTCTGGTTGGCGCCCGCCAGGAGCGTCATCGTCCCTTCATCAATGTCATCGATCGTAACCTGATAGGTGATCGACGTCGCTACTCCCGTCTCAACATAGATGACGGCGGCGGCATTTGATATTTCGTACGATCCGTTAACGATGCCCTCCGTAACAACTGGCAATCCTGTCCCGGCGGGAAGCACCGGCGTAAGCACCATGGTAGCCGTAACGGCGACGCCATTCGGATCGACGACCGTACCCGCCAGATCGCCGACTATTATTTGACCAGCTTCATGTGTCACCTTGAGATCAAGCACCGTCGCTCCGCTGAAGCGCATCGTGGCGACCTGCTCAGCGCCAACCGAAAAAATAAACGTGTAAGAATTTATCGCGCCATTCGGCCCATAAACGCCTATTTGGAAATTGCCCGGCATTTGATAATTACCATTTTCATCCGTCGTCACCACATATACCTTATCTCCGGCACGCGCTGTTATCTGCTCATGGGGCATGGGAGCGTTCTTTGAATTCGTCAGTTTTCCGCTAAGTTTAGAGAATGTCGGCTGGCCGGTGATCTTGCTGGCATCAATAGTGAAAGAGCGCATGTCTAACGGGAATTGCTGGCTGGCGACGACCGTATCGCCGTTAATGAGTACCGCGAAATTGGCGAGCGTGACCGCCTGATTGGCGCCGTATCTGCCGGTCATAAATGAGAGGCTGATGTTACCGTTTGCATCGGTGGTGCCGTTCACATCGGCGACGCCGGAGGTTAACGAGCGCAGCAGGATCTGGGCATTGGCAAGCGGCTGGCCATTGGCGGTGACCGCGGTGCTGACCGTGGTCGTAACCGGCTGGCCGGTGATCTTGCTGGCATCAATAGTGAAAGAGCGCATGTCTAACGGG
>JBAWYO010000191.1:0-3456 GCA_037143495.1 Candidatus Omnitrophota bacterium
AGAGCGTAGCATGGGCGTGCCCGGAGATCTGCTCTGTTCGCCCCTGTGCGCTTGCGGAACGCCCGCAGGCGCGGATGACGCTCGCCGAAAAATGCTATGTCGCGGGCCTACCCGCCGGCATCCTCGCCGTGCTTGCGGTATCGTCGCTCATCTTCGGCCCGCAGTCGGTCCTTAACTTCTTTCAGAAGACGGTATGGGCAAAATATTACAAAGCATATTACCTGCTCTGCGGCGTGGTGGTCGGCAACGGCATCGCTTCATGTATTGACAAGGATAAACATTGGTCGCGTTATGCGGTTATGACCGTGCTGCTGACTATATCGGCGTTTCTCGTCCCGCTCTATTGCGGCTGGACGAGGCAATTGGTGCCGGATCTCGGCAGCTGGTCCCATTCGCTGCGTCCGCTGGCCGACGTTTATGTGATGGCGCAGCCGCCCACTATTTTCTATATGCTCGTCATGGGCCTGCGGGAAAGAGTCGTGGATGCTTTTCGTCACCAAGAGCGCATTTTTAGTAAGGAATGGATGCGCCAGACTTTTGCCTACGAACAGCAAAAGCTCGCGCTCTATTTCAGTAAAAGCGGGATCTTTAAACTTATAACGCTCTTTTGGCCGATCATCATCCATTTTACGTATTACGACATGCCGCTCACGACCATGGTCGGCATCAGCGCTACGGTCATGCCGGCCTATGCGGTCATGAATGCCTTGTATTTAACACAGCGGCCGGGCAGGGAGCTGACCAGGATACCCTGGTTGAACAAACTGATCATCAACAGCTATCTTGTCCCCGTCTGGGGGGTTGCGGCGGTTGCAGGCGTCGCCGCGTGTGCCGGGTCGTTCGATACGGCGGTCAAGTGCTGCTGGGCTCTGTCGACGGCGGCGCTCAGCCAGGTCGTTTACCGGAGTGTTACCGGAGCGCTCAGGCGCATATTCCCGTCGATCAAAGAACAGGATACTTTGGTGCGCCGTGAAAAGAAAGAGGGTGGTAGTATCGCGGCGGTGAGGTCCCGCGCCGCGGCGCTTATTAAGTCCGTGCGAGCCTATAAGGTCTTCGTGCCGCGTCCTGAACCCTGCTTAGGCCAAGAGTGCATATGAAGAAACGAATCGTTAAACCCATCATATTTGTTTTTATCTTTGTGCTTGCGCTAAGAGCTGTGTGCGCAGCGGATGTTCTACGTCCTGTTGCGGCGCAAGAACGGGAGCAACGATCCGCTGTTACGAGTATTACCAGGGTCGAATTCGAACGGGATTTTAAGTTCATCGATCCGCCACTTTCCCTTAATACCGGTACCCGGTGCGCAACCTTTAAGTATCAGTATGTGGGGGCGCCCCGCGGTGGTTTCAGTCCGGGACATTTTTATGTCCTCAAAGTCGGCATGGATCATCGATTTACTGTTGCGTTGGCCGGGATAGAGAATTCGCTTCCGGCGGATATCTACCTGGCGCCGCAAATCGCATTCTATAGGGCGGTCGACCCGCGCAATGACGACCCCGGCTTGCCCCGGCTCTGCGCCGTTATGAATGCCGACGGATTTAAATATATAAAGACCCCCTGCAGCGGGCAGGCTCTTATATTCGAGTATGTTGAAGGAGAGCCCCTGGTCAGCCATCTGACGGGTCTGAAAACCCGTTACTCGGGCCATGAACTTGCGCAGGCCGTTGCGGCGCCCCTGATCGACGTGCTCGAAAGTTACCGGAATGTTTATGAGGCGCACGGTTATCTGCACGGGGATATCGATCTTACGGCGCTCAGGATGCGAAAGACGGGGGAAGCGGTTTATCTGGATAATGATTGCGCCGTGGCGGCCGGCAGCAGCGGCGGCATAGCTCTCCTTAGAATGATCGCTACGAAAGAATTCAGCCGCAGCCGCGACAGGAATGAACGCATCAGGCGGGGAACCTACGCGTTGGAGCCTCGCGACGACCTCTTTGCGTTATGCAAGTCGCTTCTATGCGCCGTCGGGTGCGTATCGTTCACTATGGACGCCTCCGATACGGTTAGACTTGCGTATGAGCGGGATGACTTTCTCGTCTTCATCCGCGATAGATCGCCGGAAGAGCTTAAGCCGTTGGCGGGTATCCTGTATAAATATATGGTCATGGCAGAGACGCGCTATGCGCCTGACGATCTCTTAGGCGAGCTGCGTGCGCTTATTTCCCGACCTGCCGGGGCAGATTTCCCGGTCCATGCCGCCGGCGCTCTTATCCGTGACACGGCGACAACGCAAAGCGTCCTGCGCCCCGTCGCGGCGGGGGAGCGCCGGCCGGGTACGGTTTCAAGGATATCGACGGGTCGTAGCCCGAAAGCCCTCGCGGCGGAGATCATAGATCGCCTGGATTATGGGTTCTTTTGCGGGGGTACCTTTCAGCGAGATACGTCCGATCAATATTCCCGATTTTTTTCCGAACATATCGTCCGGCGACCGCCCGATGTACAGCAGGAGGTATTCAATGCCCTGGTGTTACGGCTGACGGGAACCGGAGAAAGGGCAGGGTTACGAAGTTTAACCGATGACATAGAATCGCTCGCTCTTGTGGGCGAATTTTTAAGAAGAGGATATGGGCAGACGTTGCGGATCGATGCCGGCCAGTATCAGGAACTGCTCGCGCTTGTCGGGGTTCTGGGCGGCGAATTGGGTGCGGCGACGATCGAGAATGCGCTGCTTCTCGCCACCCGTGCGCGGATCGTCGGTCAGGAGCGTCCGCACAATGGTTCTGAAGAGGTTCTGGGGAGGGAGGAGAGGTTCACGATGCTTGTCGGTGCCCTGGAACGCGCATACAACGCTCATCCCGGGGGCTTTGAAGAGGCTATCAGCGAAGTGAGGCCCGGCGCATTTCACCTTGATCTTGCGGGAGCCCGGGTGATCATGGCGGTCATCGAGAAGGATTTTGCCGGTCGTCCGCTCGCGAATGTCGCGATCCGTCATCTCCTGGCCCCTGCCGCGCGCGATGCCGCGGATCCGAGAGTCAGGGATGAGGTCGTTGCGTACGCACGCTCCAAAGCCGTTTTTGTGATACCGCATGCTCCGGCCGACGCCGAAGAGGCGAGCCGGATGCTCTTTGATGAACCCGCCAACAGGGAAAATTTCTTCGCGTTGATGTCGCTCCTGCGCCTGATATATCCCGAGGATCTTACCGATCATGACGCGCGCCCGCCGTTGCGTTACGCGCGCGAGAACGGTATTGTTTTCCAGCTCGGGCCCAATCTCTTTGTGACGCCGGTCTCAGAGGGGTTTCGGCGCCATATCGTCTACGCGCTGCGTCCCGACGGCACCTATCTTTTCAGGTGCGAACCGATGATCCCCGGCGAGGAGGAGGACCGGGTCGTGGTCGATGCTGAGAATCGCGCCCGCGTAACCACCAGCGTGTGCGAACGGGCTCCCGGGTACACTCCCGCGGTTGTTTATAATCATACTTACGACGGAGGTCCCGCCGTGGTCGCTGCGTACGGAAG
>JBAWYO010000192.1:0-3420 GCA_037143495.1 Candidatus Omnitrophota bacterium
GTCTATGACGCGCTGGTGCGCATGGCGCAGGAATTTTCTCTGCGGTATCCTCTCGTTGACGGCCAGGGTAACTTCGGCAGCGTTGACGGCGACTCTCCGGCGGCCATGCGGTATACCGAAGCGCGGCTCGACCGCGTGACCGACCTGATGCTCCAGGATATCGAGAAGGAGACCGTCAGGTTCGTCCCGAACTTCGACGAAACAATGGAGGAGCCGACGGTACTTCCCGCGGTGCTGCCGAACCTGCTCGTGAACGGTTCAGCCGGTATCGCGGTCGGTATGGCGACCAACATACCTCCCCACAACCTGCGGGAAATTTGCGACGCTATCGCGGCGCTGATCGATAATCCTGAAGTCGAGATCAAAGAGCTGATGAAGTATGTTAAGGGGCCCGATTTTCCCACCGGCGGGATCATCCGCGGCAGGGACGGCATCAAGTCAGCGTACACGACCGGGCGCGGTATTTTAAAGATCCACGCGAAGGCGGGCATTGAGGAACAGAAGGCGGGCAAGGAAGCGATCGTTATCACCGAGCTTCCCTATCAGGTGAATAAAGCGTCGTTGATCACATCGATCGCTGATCTGGTCCGGGATAAGAAGATAGAAGGTATCAGCGATCTGCGCGATGAGTCCGACAAGGACGGTATCCGCGTGGTCGTCGAGCTCAAGCGCGGCGAGAATGCCCAAGTCGTTCTTAATAACCTCTATAAGCACACCCAGATGCAGGACACCTTCGGCGTGATCATGCTTGCCCTCGTCAACGGCAAGCCGCAGGTTTTGAACCTTAAGCAGATGCTGCAGTGCTATATCGAGCACCGTAAGGATGTTATTATCAAGCGCACGAAGTTCGAGCTGAACAAAGCGCAGGAGCGTGCCCATATCCTCGAGGGGCTCAAGATCGCGCTCGATCACCTGGATAAGATCATCAAGCTCATCCGGGCATCAAAAACCCCACTGGCCGCAAAAGAGGGGTTGATGGAAAGTTTTGACTTGTCGGATCGGCAAGCGGTTGCTATCCTCGAGATGCAGTTGCAGCGGCTGACGGCGCTCGAACGCGACAAGATCGAAGAAGAGTATCTGGAGCTCATCAAAAAAATAGCTTTCTACAAATCGATCCTTGAGAGCGCGAAGAAGGTGCTCGAGATCATTAAAGGCGAAGTAATCGAACTGAAAGAAAAATTCGGCGACGAACGCAGGACCGAGATCCTTTCCGAGACCGAAGACCTCTCCGTCGAAGATTTTATCGCCGAAGAGGATGTCGTCATCACGATCAGCCACACCAATTATATTAAGCGGCTGCCGGTCAGCGCGTACCGCAAACAGCGCCGCGGCGGCAAAGGGGTCACCGGCGCCGACGTCAAGGAAGAGGATTTTATCGAACATCTTTTCGTCGCGTCGACACATGATTTTATCCTCTTCTTCACCAATAAAGGGCGTGTCCACTGGATCAAGGTCCACGAGATCCCGCAGGCGTCGCGTCAATCGCGCGGCAAGGCGATCATCAACCTCGTCCAGCTTGAGTCGGGCGAGCAGATCAGCGCCTATATCCCCGTCAGAGAATTTAAAGAAGGACATTTTCTCGTCATGGCGACCAGGGGAGGCGTGATCAAGAAGACCCAGCTGACCGCGTTCGCGAACCCGCGCAAGGCCGGTATTATCGGCATCACGCTCGAGAAAGGCGACGAGCTGATCGAGGTTTGCGTGACGGACGGGCAGAAAGAGCTCTTTCTCGCGACGAGAGAAGGAATGGCGATACGCTTTCCTGAAGAGGGTGTCCGCGAGATGGGCAGGTCGGCAAGAGGCGTGCGCGCGATCAGGCTCGCGAAGAAGGACGTTGTCATCGCGATGGAGGTTGTCGATAAGGACGCGACGATCCTGACCGTCACCGACAACGGCTTCGGCAAGCGGACTGATTTTTCGGAGTATCGCGTACAGTCACGCGGCGGCAAAGGCATCATCAACATCAAGGCGAGCGGCAAGAACGGCCTGGCGGTCGGCGTTAAGAGCGTGACCGACAAAGACGAGCTGATGCTGATGACCTCTAAGGGCATGATCGTGCGCTGCGCTATCAAGGATATTCGCAGCACGGGACGGTCAACCCAGGGTGTGCGGCTCATGAAACACGAGGACCACGACCCGATCGCCTCGATCGCCCGTGTTATACCGGACGAGGAAGACGCGGCCGCGGCGATAGCGGAACCAGCGAAAGATGAAAAAGAAGCGAAATAAAAATGTACAGCGCGCGGAAAATTTGATATAGTATCACCGCGCAAGACGTACATATGCGCGGCATTTGATATAAACACTGTGTCCCCTCGGAAGCTCTTATTCATCGCTTCCTCGGGATCAAATTTTCTATCGAAAATTTGACCCTATCGTCCAGCCTGGTCTAGGACACGTGCCTTTCACGCACGCGACACCGGTTCAAATCCGGTTAGGGTCGCTACATAACAAAACCCCCACACCTCGTTTGAGGTGTGGGGGTTTTTTCTTATTTCCTTGCCCGCATCTCGCTTTTATAGTATCCTGATTTTACGATGGAACAATTTCTCAGCAATATAACCGCTTATCTCAACCATTCTCCCCTCTTAGCGTTCGCCGCCGCGTTCCTCGGCGGAATATCGACCAGCTTTGAACCGTGCATCTATACGATGATCCCGATCACGGTCGCGTTTATCGGCTCGAAGGCCGGCGATTCAAAACTACGCGGGCTCATCCTCTCACTCTTTTATGTGCTGGGAGTGGCCACGATGTATTCGGGGCTGGGAGCCTTCGCGGCGCTTTCGGGGAAACTCTTCGGCCAGTGGACCCAGAATCCGTGGATCTATTTCGGGCTGGCCAATATATTTATTCTCATGGGCATCAGCATGCTGGGGGTTTTTACCTTCCAATTCCCCGCCTTTCTCGGACGTATCAGGCCAAACACCAAAGGGAACGGGTTCTTTACGATCTATATCCTCGGCATTGTTTCCGGTCTTGTCGCGGGGCCCTGCACCGCCGCGGTGCTCGCTGCGCTTCTGGCTTTTGTAGCGACACGGCAGAATCTTGTCTACGGCGTCTCACTCCTCTTTACCTTCAGTATGGGGATGGGCGTCCTTTTGATCTTTGTCGGAACATTCGCGGGCGTTCTGCTCGCGCTGCCCAAGCCCGGCCCCTGGATGGAGCGGGTCAAGAAGGGGATCGGGTGGGCGCTGATATTGTTCGGGGAATACTTTCTCATACAGATGGGGAAGGCGCTTATATAGCGTGATAAGCAAGTAAGATCGATTTTTACGGGTCCTGTCGCGTCAACCGGTTCGCTGGATCGCTCAGGACTGCTCCAGCGGCAGTCCATCGCTCGGAAAAATCTCTTTTTACTTTCGCTGTCAGCGAAAGACCAAGCTAAAAAGAGATTTTTACGTCCTGCTCACCGGGATTGCC
>JBAWYO010000193.1:0-3416 GCA_037143495.1 Candidatus Omnitrophota bacterium
GTCTTTAGTGTGTATGACAAGCCTCACGGCGTTTTTGCGCACGAACCTGAGCCGCTGCCGAAAAACCTGAAGGGGTTGAGCCGGCTGGTCAGGGCCAAGAGGCTGGATGTCGGTTTTGCGCAGGATCCTGACGCTGATCGCCTCGCGATCGTCTCTGAAAAAGGTGCCGCGATAGGCGAAGAACTCACGCTGGGGCTTGCGATGAAATTTATCCTCACGTATCGTAAGAAAGGGGTTGTTGTCGCGAACCTTTCCGCCTCGGGGCTGATCGATCATATCGCGCGTCAGGCCGGCGTAAAGCTCGTCAGGACCAAAGTCGGAGAGTCGAACGTCGTTGTTGAGATGAAGAAGCGCAAAGCCCTGATAGGCGGTGAGGGCAATGGCGGTGTTATATTTCCGAAAATAAATTACGGCAGGGACAGTATTGTGGGGATGGGGCTGGTCCTTGAATATCTCGCCAAGTCCCGCAAAAAAGTATCCGAGCTGGTCGGCGAGCTGCCGGCGTTCGAAATGATAAAAGGGAAGTTCCATTGTCCGCTCGTCAAAACCACTGATGTACTTAATAATCTACGCGAGTTCTACCGGGACGAAAATATCGATGTGACGGACGGCCTGAAAGTGCAGTGGGCCGGTAAATGGGTCCATGTCCGCAGCTCAAACACCGAACCGATCATCAGGATGATCGTTGAGGCAGGAACCAAAAAAGAAGCAGCTGCTCTGTATACCGAGGTCGGCGCCAAGATAGATGCGGTGATCGCGAGGGGGTAAGAAAGATGAACTACTTCAAGACGGGCGTGCTGCTCGTCGCTTTGACGCTGCTCTTCGTGTGGGTCGGAGGTATGCTGGGAGGAAGGCAGGGCGCGATTATGGCCTTCGCGCTGGCGTTCGCCATGAATATCATCAGCTACTGGTTCAGCGACAAGATCGTTCTCGCGATGTACCGCGCGCGTCCGGTCAGTGAGAACGATTACCCGGATCTCTTCCGGCTGGTGCGATCGCTTACGCAGGGTGCCGGGTTGCCGATGCCGAAAGTATATGTGATCGCCCAGGACGCCCCCAACGCGTTTGCGACCGGCAGGAGTCCTGCCCATGCGGCGGTCTGTGTGACGGAAGGCATTCTTACGCTTCTTGATTACGAAGAACTCAAGGGGGTTATTGCCCACGAGCTGGGCCATATCAAGAACAGGGACATCCTGATCATGTCGGTCGTAGCGACGGTTGCCGGCGCTATTATGATGATAGCGTCGATGGCGCGCTGGGCCGCGATGTTTGGCGGATTTCGCTCGCGCGACGAGCGCGGCGATTCCAATGTGTTCGGGTTGATCGCCGCCGCGATACTGGCGCCGGTGGCGGCAACATTGATACAGCTGGCAATCTCCCGTTCGCGCGAATACGCGGCCGACAAACGCGGCGCGCAGCTTGCCCATTCTCCGATGGGGCTCGCTAACGCGTTACGTAAACTCGACCAGGCGGCGCAGTTCAAGCGCCTGGCAGGGGCATCGCCGCAGACGGCGCATATGTTCATCGTCAATCCTCTTCGGACTGATTTTTTCAGCAAGATCTTCTCAACGCATCCTCCCGTTCCGGAGAGGATCAAGCGGCTTGAAGAGATGGTGACCGGTTGACGCAACGAGCTACCAGGCTGATTGAAAACGTCTCGGCGATCTATCCGACTGCGGTCGGCAGTCTCCCGTACACGGATCCGGCGACCGCCTGCCGTACGATCCTCACCTTTTTTAAAGATATCCCTTTTTGGCCCCAGCTGACGCGCCGCTCATTCCTTGAAAATATGTACGTTCAGTATGCCGAAAAGATCCCCGGCGCTGTCGTTGATCTTCAGGAAAAAAAGATATACGTCGACACGGGTAGCGACACTGCCGGAGAGACCCTTGAGGTCTTTGAACGGTTTTTGGCCGAGGACGTCGATTTTTTCAGCATCAGCAGGGAGCGCGCCGAAGGGCTCTATGCGTTTATCGATGCTGTCGGTGGACTTCCGGAGGGCCATCGCCCGCGGTTTGTCAAAGGGCATTCGATCGGCCCTGTCAGCTTCGGTTTGACGGTCACCGACGGGAAGAAACGCGCACTTTTTTACGATCAAACGCAGCGTGAATTGTTGACCAAAATACTCTCGATGCGCGCGCGCTGGCAGATCAGAAAACTCAAAGAAACGCGCGCGCCGGTCATCTTTTTTATCGATGAGCCGTATCTCGCGTCGATCGGTTCAAGCTATGTAAGTCTGAAGAAGGAAGAGGCGCTCTCGGCGCTTGATGAGATGATTCGGGCGGTTCACCAGGAAGGGGCGCTCTGCGGCATACACTGCTGCGGTAATACCGACTGGCCGTTCATTCTGGCGATGGATGTCGATATCGTCAATTTCGATGCGTACGCGTTTTATGAGGGGCTATCGCTCTACCCCGGGGAGGTCGCCGCTTTTCTTAAGCGGGGCGGGGTGCTGGCGTGGGGGGTCGTACCGACGACGCGGGAGCTGCTCGATGTTGATGAACGCGCGATCGGTGCGCGATTCGAAGAAGCGCTGCTGGTTTTTGAAAAAAAAGGCATCCCGCGCCAGGAGATGCTTCGAATCGTGGCCTTCGTCCCCCCTCCGGCCTGTTCGACGACCATGTCGGGGACGACGCACTCCTGGGGGCTCAAGCCTCCGTGGGCGTACTCGATGCCCGCGGTGAAGCACGCTGTTCCGAACGGTGACGCGATGCGGTCCTCGGGCCTCCAGTACCAGCCGTAGACCGGGACGTCGGGCTGCGACTCGCCCCGAACGAGCGCGCACCGAGCCCAACGCGTGGCAACGAGGTGCGAGGGCAGGGTCACCTTCGGCAGCCCGCCAGGCAGCAGCAGCCAGCCGTGGTCGGTGACGACCTGGATCCGGAGCCAGCCCTGGTCGAGCAGCTCGAGGATCAGATCGACGAGCGAGACCAGTTCCTGCTCGACGTATCCGGCCAGGCCGGCGCCCAGCTTGTGCCCGACCTCGTCGATCCGGCCCGTCTCGATCCAGGCCCCGATCGCACCGGCCCGGGCCGCCCGGGGCTCCTCGGCGTCGATCACGTCGAATCCCCGGGTCGCCATCTCGTCCCGGAGTCGGGCGGCCGTGGCGGCATTGCCGCTCGCGCGGAACCTCGGCGTGAAGTCCTCGGTCGACGGCGCTCCCTCCAGGGCGTCATGCACGCACGTCGCAAGGGGCTTCGCCGTCGCGGTCACGGTTGGGACTGGCGCAAGACGATGCCCGATCTGGACGCGCACCCCGCGGGCCTCCAGGCGTTCCCGCAGCACCGCGGCGACGTCGAACCGCAGGCCGTCGGCGAAGACGAGGCACTGCTCCCGCTCCGCCGCTACGGGTGTGACGAGCGAGGCGATGGCGCCGCCGCCCTGGCTCACCGATTGGAAATGCGTTGCCGTCTTGT
>JBAWYO010000194.1:0-3399 GCA_037143495.1 Candidatus Omnitrophota bacterium
CGGAGATCATCGGGCGGAGCTACTCGGGATTCGAGAGTTTTATTATTATCGACCGGGGGCAGGCTGACGGGATAACCGCCGCGATGTCGCTTGCCAAGGATGAGGGGCTGCTGGGCCGGGTCTTTGAGGTGGGCCGGAACGCGTCGAAGGTCATGCTGATCGATGATCCGAACTCCCGTGTTTCGGTCGCGATCCAGCGCACGAGAGAACAGGGAACGCTCATCGGTATGGGAGCAGGCCTCTGCAAGATCATGTATCTTTCGCCCGCGTCGGATGTCCAGCCGGGGGATATTGTCATATCGAGCGGACTGGGCGCGCTGGATCCTAAAGGAGTTATTGTCGGCGAGGTGGAAAAGGTCATCCGCGAACCCCGCGCGCTCGATACCAGCGCGCTGGTGCGCCCCTCGTGCGATCTTTTTAAGATAGAAGAAGCGCTCTGTATCGAGTAGGTGATGAGCATGACGATGTATCTTATTTCATTGCTGGCGGTGGCGGGAGGGCTCACCGTGCTGCCGTATCTACGGATCGGGGGCGCCGCCCCGGAACTGCCGCTGGTCATCGTTGTTTATTTTAGCCTGAAGCGGGGAACGGTCGCGGGCTTACTGGTAGGCTTCTGTACCGGGATCGCATCCAGCCTGCTGGGGGCGGGAACGGTTTCGCTGAACATCTGCCTGTACGGTGGTATCGGTTGCGCGGTAGGATATATCGGGCAATGGTTTTACCGGGACAATCCGTTAACCTTTCTTTTGATGGTCATCGTTTCGATGGCGGCATGTTACCTGGTTCATTTTTCACTCATCAATTTCCGTGATCAGCGATCGGTCGGCTTGATCTCATTTTTTTGGCGTCTCTTCATCCCGTCGGCGGTTTATACCGTCAGCGCGTCGGCTTTTATCTTTTTTCTTTTCAGGCGTCTCAGGTTTTAAGGATAGCCGCCAGAAAAGGGCCGCGCTTCCATAGCATCGTGAGGATATTCGTATGCGGACCCGCGTAATTTCTCTGGCGCTCTGCGCACTTTTCTTGATTCTGGCGGTAGCCCTTTTAAATATTCAGATATTTCGCCATCATCAATATTTTAATCTTTCGCAGAATAATCGCATACGGCTGGTCGCGTTGGAGGGGCAGCGTGGGGTTTTTTATGACCGCAACGGGGTTCTTCTCGTGGGGAACCGTCCGTCATTCGATATTATCGCCATTCCGCAGGAGTTCAGGAATTCGCCGGGAACCGCCTCCGTCGTCGGCGGGATTCTCGGGATAACTCCCGCCGAGGTCCTCAAGAACGCACAGAAGAATTACCTGGCGCCGTTCATACCGGTCACTATCCGCGAAGACGTCGATAAAGCAAAAGCGATCGCTCTGGAAGAAGCGGCGTTGCGACTCCCCGGGGTTATGGTCAAAGTCTCTCCGCGGCGAGAATATAAATTCGGGTCGGTTGGTTCGCCGATTTTCGGTTATCTCGGACAGATTGACCGCGCGGAGCTGGCACGCCTGAAGGGGTACGGTTACCAGGTCCGTGATTATATCGGAAAGGCCGGGCTCGAGAAGCTCTACGATACGTACCTCCGGGGCAGAGACGGCGGTATGCAGCTCGAGGTTAATAACCGCGGATTTTCGGTTAAGTCGCTGGGTAAGAGTGATGCGGCCCCGGGGAAAGATCTGACCCTGACCATCGATATCCGCCTGCAGGCTTTTGCGGAGAAACTTTTTGATGATACGGGCAGGGTGGGAGCCAGCGTCGTGATGGATCCGCGCACCGGGGCTATTCTGGCCCTCGCGAGTAAACCTGATTATGATCCGAATCTCTTTTGCGCGATCGAAAGCAGTCCCGAAAAGAAAGCGCTCCTTGCGCGGACTGATCTGCCGATGTTCGACCGCGCGATCACCGGGCTTTATCCTCCCGGGTCGGTTTTTAAGCCGGTAACAGCCGCGGCGGGGCTCGAACGCCGGAAAATCAACGCTGATACCGTATTCTACTGTCATGGTGCTTACGAACTCGGCGGAAATTCATTCGCGTGCTGGGATAAAGAAGGGCACCGTGAGCAGACGGTGGTCGACGCGCTCAAGAATTCCTGCAACGTTTTTTTTTACCAGGCCGGGAGAGCGGTCGGGATTGATGACCTGTACCTCTATGCGACCCGGTTCGGATACGGGTCGCCGACCGGGATCGATCTGCCGGATGAAGCCTGCGGTTTGACCCCTAACCGGACCTGGAAACGCCTCTCTCGCAAACAGAATTGGTTCGAGGGTGATACGCTTAATTGTTCTATCGGCCAGGGGTATGTGCTGGTAACGCCGCTGCAGGTCGCGCGTATGATGGCGGCGATCGCTAACGGCGGTGATCTGGTGCAGCCCTACATCGTCAAAAAGATCGACGGGGTCGAAGTCTCTACCGTTCGTGCCCGCGCGACCGGCATTTCAAAAGAGACGCTCGGCACGATAACGAAAGGGCTGCGAAAAGTCGTCGAGGATAAGGATGGCACCGGGAGGCGTGCCCGGGTAGAGGGTCTTTCGGTCGCCGGGAAAACGGGGACCGCCCAGAATCCCCGGGGGATCAGCCATGCGTGGTTCTCCGGTTTCGCGCCGGTCGAGAACGCGCAGATCGCGGTCGTGGTCTTCGTTGAACACGGCGGTAAAGGCGGGCTCGACGCAGCGGAATTCGGCGGAAAAATATTAAAAATGGCGAAAGAACTGGGGCTTCTTGAGGAGCGCGCAGATGTTCGATCTTAAAGGGCTGGATAAGAGGCTGATCATCCTGACACTGCTTATCTGCGCGATCGGTCTCTGTTGCCTCTACAGCGCTTCCTACAATAAAAGTATTGAAATGAACAGGTCCTTCGTGATGCGCCAGGCGCTCTGGATGGCGGTCGGCATCGTCATCAGCTTTCTGGTCCTCTTCATCGATTATCAGCGGCTGATCGATCTCGGTTTTGTCTTTTACGGCGCGGGTCTTCTGATGCTGGGGCTCGTGCTGGTGATCGGGCATGCCCGGCTCGGTTCGCAGCGGTGGATCTCGATCGGCGGTTTTAACCTGCAGCCGTCTGAATTTAATAAAATAATCTATGTGATCATGATGGCGTCGTATCTCGGCGGCGCCCGCGCGCGGATCGTTAATATCAGGGGGCTCGCGGTACCGTTCCTTCTGACCATACCGCCGTTTTTCCTGATTCTTATCCAGCCCGATCTTGGGACCGCCCTGGTCTTGATGCCCGTATTGCTGGCGATGCTCTTTGTTGCGGGCGCGCGGGGAAAGCACCTTCTCTCGATTATCGCGGCGGGAGCCGTCGCGTCGCCGTTCTTCTGGCACTTTTTGAAAGAATACCAGAAAAAACGTTTGCTCGTTTTTCTTAACCCGGACGCGGACCCGTTGGGCGCCGGGTATACCATCATCCAGTCAAAGAT
>JBAWYO010000195.1:0-3384 GCA_037143495.1 Candidatus Omnitrophota bacterium
GTCTCATCCATTTCATTCCGGGTATTGATACTACCATGAACCTTAAGACCAAAAGCGATATTCTCATAGATCGAAAGCGGGAACGGATTAGGCCGCTGAAAGACCATCCCTATTTTTTTGCGCAAACGCACAATATCCGTCCCGGGGGCCAGGATATCCTCGCCGTCAATAAGCACCCGCCCCGTACGCCGCACCCCTTCAATGAGATCGTTCATGCGATTAAAGACCCGCAGGAGCGTCGACTTTCCGCACCCGGAGGGGCCGATAATAGCGGTGATCTTCTTCTCATCGACGTAAAAATTGACGTCCTTGAGCGCGTGAAAATCGCCGTACCACATGTTGAGGTGCTCGGTCGTTATTTTATGCATCGTGAACTCTCTAACACTCGTAATTTCAGGCAGCCGGGGCCCATCCTCGGCCCGTTCCTCATGAAAGAAGCACCGTCTCATCCGCTCTTTTGTATGCGCTTATCCCGGGGTAAGCCTGCGGGCGGGTCCCGTCTGCCTTTTACTTTGACACTTCTGGAGCTTACCCGTATTTGCCGCTGATATAGCCTTCGGTCCTCACATCGGACGGCGCCGTAAAGACTTTATCGGTCCTGTTCAATTCGATCAATTCACCGCTTAAGAAGAACGCGGTCTTGTCGCCGACCCGTGCCGCCTGCTTGACATTGTTCGTCACCAGGACGATCGTATACTCCTTTTTTAGTTTTACCATCGTCTCCTCGACCTTTGCGGTCGATATAGGATCGAGCCCTGAGCATGGCTCATCAAAGAGTATGACCTCCGGCTGCGCGGCGAGCGTGCGCGCGATACAAAGACGCTGCTGCTGGCCTCCTGAGAGTTTATATGCCGATTCATCGAGCCGGTCCTTGACTTCATCCCAGAGATGGGCCTCTTTGAGCGATGTTTCCGCGATCTCGAGAAGGCGTTTTTTCGAGGTTTTAGCTGCCATCCGCACGCCATAAGAAATATTATCGAATATCGAGAGCGGCAACGGCATCGGCAGCGCAAAAACCATCCCGACTTTGCGCCGCAGACTCTCCGCGTCGATCCCCATAATATCCAACCCCGAGAATTCAACGGCTCCTTTCATCCTGAATGCTGGATTAAGGTCATTCAAACGGTTAAGCATCCGCAAAAATGTCGTCTTGCCGCTGTTAGCCGGCCCGATGACGCTTAAGATCTCGTTGGCCGGTATATCCATTGTAATGCCCCGCAACGCATGCGTTGAACCGAGCCATATATGAAGATCACCGATCTTGAATTTCACCATTTCTTCTTCTTCCTGAACTTATATCTGATAATAATAGCGACAAGGTTCATAAAGAGAACTAACGCCAGGAGAACGAGCGCTGTGCCATACCGCATCTTTTCAGCGACATTCGGAACCTGCGTCGATATGACATAGAGATGATACGGCAACGCCATTACCTGGTCAGAGACCGAGTGTGGCAGCCGCGGCAGATAAAACGCCGCTACGGTAAAAAGAATGGGCGCGGTCTCGCCTGCCGCCCTGCCGAGTCCGAGGATCGTTCCGGTCAGGATCCCCGGTATCGCGTTGGGCAGGACGATATGACGTATCGTCTGCCATCGAGAGGCACCCAGCGAGCGGCTCGTCTCGCGGAACGTGTACGGGACGCTCTCGAGCGCCTCACGGGTCGTCGTGATGATGATCGGCAGGATCATGATCCCCAGCGTCAGCGACCCCGAAAGGATCGATGCGCCGAACCTGAAAAAAACGACGAAGAGCGAGAGGCCGAAGAGGCCGAAAACAACTGATGGCACCCCCGCGAGGTTGACGATGGCAAGCCTGATGATCCGGGTAAGAAAATTTTCCCGCGCGTACTCGCTCAGATAGATCGCCGCGAGCACACCGATCGGCAACGCGAAGAGGATTGCCCCTGACACCAGGTAGATCGTACCGACAATAGCCGGGAATATGCCGCCTGCCCTCATCCCTTGACGAGGCATATCCGTAATAAATTGCCATGTGATCGCGGGAGCGCCTTTCTGGATGATAATAACGAGGATCAACCCCACCGGCACGACGACCAGCAGTGTCGCAATAAAAAGAAGTGAAAAAGCTATTTTCTGGGTAAGGTACGGGTTCTTCTTCATCGTTTTTTATGTAAAAAGAGGTCGGCGGTCACATTTATACAAAAGCTGATCAGGAAAAGCACGATGCCGATAGAAAAGAGTGCGAAATAATGTTCACTGCCGACAACAGCTTCGCCCATCTCGGCCGCGATCGTCGCCGTGAGCGTTCTGACCGGCTGCATGATCGATCCCGGCATGACCGCGGCATTGCCGGTGATCATCATACCCGCCATCGTTTCGCCGATGACGCGTCCGAGGCCCAGCATAACAGCCGCGAGCATCCCTGAGGATGCTGCCGGTACGATCACGCGGTAGATCGTCTGCCAGTGCGTCGCGCCGAGCGCCAGCGCGCCCTCTTTATATGATTTCGGAACTGAGTAGAGCGCGTCTTCTGCGATCGAAACGATCGTCGGCATCGCCATAAAGGCGAGCATGATCGCCCCCGAGAGCGCCGTAAGCCCCGTCGGCAGGTGAAAGACATTTTTCACAAAGGGCACGAGCGTGACCATCCCGATAAAACCAAGAACGACGCTGGGTATCGCGGCGAGAAGCTCGACCCCGGCCTTGAGGATCTCTTTGGTCTTCGCGGGCGCCACCTCCGCTATGTAAACCGCGCAGGCGACGCCGATCGGGATCGAGATGACGGCGGCGCCGAGCGTGACGATGAGCGAACCCATGATCAAGGGAAGGATGCCTAATTGCGGCGGTTCGGAGATCGGATACCAGCTGCGCCCACCCAGGAAGGCCAGCGGTGTCACAATCTTAAATAAAGCCAGTCCTTCTTTGAGGAGAAATAAAAATATCAGGATAATAAAAAATATCGACGCGAGCCCGCAGAGCAGGATCAGCTTCTCGATTATGAACTCTTTGAATTTGCGCATAGCTTATTAAATAGTGAAGGGTCACCAGATCTGTTTTACTACTTGCTGATCGGCACGAAGTCTGTCGCCAGCACGATTTCCTGTCCTTCCTTCGACAGGATATAATCAATGAATTTTTTTACCAACCCCTGCGGCGCGCCGTTGGTGTAGATAAAGAGCGGGCGGGATATCGGGTATTTACCGCTGACGACATTCTCGATCGTCGGCTGTTCATAGTCGGCCTTCTCGTCTTTCGCGACAAAAACCGGTTTTTGCTTCTTTGATATATACCCCATACCATAATATCCGACCGCGGCCGGATTTGACGCCACCTCGTCGGCGATCGCCTGGGATGAGGAGAGCATCAACGCCTGCGGGGCGAACTCTTCTTTGGAAGCGGGGTCATTATGGCGCAGGATATGCTC
>JBAWYO010000196.1:0-3358 GCA_037143495.1 Candidatus Omnitrophota bacterium
CGCGCTCCAAGGGCGCCGAGGTCGAGATCGTACGCGCCGCCTCACTTAAGTATAAGACGACCGGGTGTGTCTCCTGCCGCCATTGCCAGGAGTCGGAGCTCTACGAATGCGCGATCGATGACGAGGCGAAGCCGGTCCTTGCCCGCATGGCTGGTGTCGATGTCATCGTCATGGCAACACCGCTCTATTTCTTCGCGGCGAGCGCCCAACTCAAGCTTATTATGGACCGGATGTTCTCGCTCTATAAGTGGGATAACGTCGCTGGTACGATGCGGACGCCGCTCAAAGGTAAGATAATGATTCTTCTGGCAAGTGCTTATGAGAATGTCGGGTTGGACGTGCTTGAAAAACCTTTCGCGCTGACCGCAGAATATACCGGTATGAGCTTCGAATCGCTTCTGGTCGGTGACGCCGGCGTCTCCGGTGATATAAAAAAGAAGGTCGGTATTCGCGAGCGGACTATTGTTCTCGGGGAGAAAATAGCTGGATAGTCGATGTTTGTCTATACGTGAGCTGGCAGCAGTAGGGCACCCTTAAGGGTGCCCTACTGCTATGGATTTGTTCGGGGCGGGAAGAAGAGTTCCATTCCACATTTCGCGCAGTCACATTTTAAAAGAAATTTCCGGTTATCCTCATCTACCAGGTAGAGGATACCGTGATTTTTTTTGCAGAGGCCCAGATCCTTTTTGACGCAGTATTTCAGGTTCATGACCCGGCGGCCTGCCATCTCAATACCCGATTCCGCAGCCGGTTCAACTACGCTCGCGCCATGGCGCTCGTAAAAAGCCGCGGCCTTTTTATTTAAGCAGTTCCCGAGATAATCAATGCTCTTGAGCGGATAGGGTAGTTCGCTGATCATAATCTGCTGCGTTCTTTGGGGCCGGTTTTTTTCGCGTTCGGCTAAGAGCGCCAGGATTACTCCGCGCCTGAGCTGATTGGCTATTGAAAAGGGGATCAGGTAAATTTCCCGCAATTGTATCGAAATATCAGCGCAGGTAAATATCGTGTCGTTCAATTTAGCGAGTTGATTTCTGATGGAGGATTCGGCTAAACTCTTTTTTTCGGCTCTGATTTTTTCAGCAGCGATAGAAAAGGTCCCGCTGTTGCCGTCCTCATCGCGGGCATTGATCGTAAATCCATCTTCCGCCTCTTCCAGCGCGAAGGAAACGTCGATCCTTCGTTTACAGGGGATCTTTTCAAGGGTTTTCGCAAAGAGCCTGTCCAGATTCCTGTAGAGAACTGTTTTTTCCTTAATGCCGTACATTTTGTCGGGATATATTTTTTCTCCGTCGATTTTATGTAAGAGGGAGCCCTGGAGGACTCCGCTTGCATCGAAGAAGCAGATCCCGTCGCCGTTCCTGAGGTCATGGCGCCCGGAAAGAGTGAAATACCCGGCCCCCGCCCTGGCAACGGTCCCGATCTTTTCGCCCAGCGACTTCGGGGTATGCGGTGAAGCCATATGTTCATTGTTACCATCCAGAAGGTACTCCGTATATCCGCGGTTGAACGTCTTGAACGGGTCCGGCATAAAATCGAACGAGGTCCGGCCTGATGATCCTTTAGTCCTCGCCCCGCCGTTAAGCAAGCTGTCGAGTTTTTGTCGATAAAAACTGACGATATTCGTTACATACGCCAGGTCTTTGAGACGCCCCTCGATCTTGAAGGAGGTAATCCCGGCATCCATCAGTTCCTTCAGGCGAGCGGAACGGTTAAGATCTTTTAAAGAGAGCAGATGCTTGTCTTTAACAAGTAATTTTCCGTTTTCGTCATAGAGCGAATAAAGGCGCCGGCATGGCTGAGCGCAGGCGCCGCGATTGGCGCTGCGGCCGCCGATGGCATAACTTAAGTAACACTGCCCGCTGCAGCTGACGCATAGGGAGCCATGGACAAACGATTCCAGCTCGATTGCGGTCGCGGCTCCGATCTCTTTAATTTCTCCCAGGGTCATCTCTCTTGGCAAGATGACTCGCCTGAACCCGATCTTCTCCAAAAAAACTATCTTCGCCAGGGAGTCATTATTCATCTGCGTGCTGGCGATCAGGGGAATGGGCGGCAGCGGCATTTCAAGAAGGCCGACATCCTGCACGATCAGCCCGTCCGCGCCGATGGCATAAAGGTTTTTGACGAGCTTAAGAGCGTCATCAAGTTCATCGTTCTTCAGGATGGTATTCAAAGCCACATAGACGCGGGCATAGTATCTATGGGCATGCGCGATCAGTTTTTCAATATCGGGCAGTGCGTTCCCGGCATTTTCACGCGCGCTGAATTGTTCGGCGCCGATATAGACCGCGTCGGCTCCGCAATTGATGGCGGCGATACCGATTTCAGCGCTTTTTGCCGGGGCGAGCAGTTCGATCTTTTTTGAAAGATTCATAAAGAGTCGTATCCGTTTTCAGCGTGAGAAGAGCACGTATGATAATAACAATAAATTCCCCGCTTATCAATGTATTATCGAATGTGCTATAATAACGCAAGATCAGCAGCACGAACCCACGGAGGTATGCGATGGCGCAGGATACGATACGATGTCCGAAGTGCGGCGAGGTGATACCGCTCTCCCAGGCGATCTACCGGGAGATCGAGGAGGATTTGCGCGGAACCTATCAGAAGAAGGCCGACGAGACGGTCAACCAGGAGATTAAAAAATTACAGGCGAGAGAGAGCGTTCTGCAGAAGGAGTACGAGGCAAAAGCGGGAGAATTGACCGCGCGCCTGCGCAGGGAAGCCCTCGAAAAGAACCAGGCGGAGATCCGTGATCTTAAGACGCAGCTCGACGAGAAAGGTGAGAAGCTCCGTAAGGCCGAGCAGCAGGAGCTCGAGCTTCTCAAGGCCAAGCGGGAACTTGAGGAGAAGACGCGCACCGCGGAGATCGAGCTGGAACGCCGTCTCGCGAAGGAGCGCCAGCAGATCATCGACAAAATATCGATCGAGGCCCAGGAGAGCCACCGCCTGAAAGACGCCGAGAAGGAGAAGCAGCTTGCCGAGATGCGTTCCCAGATCGAAGAGTTGAAACGCAAGGCCGAGCAGGGTTCCCAGAAGACGCAGGGGGAGGTCCTTGAGCTCGAGCTCGAGGAGGCGCTGCGGCGGGAATTCCCTTTTGATAGTATCGAACCGGTCGCCTCGGGAGCCAAGGGCGGCGATATCATCCAGATCGTCAAAACCCAGTCAGGGCGCGAGTGCGGCAAGATCCTCTGGGAGACCAAGCGCACGAAGAATTGGAGCGAGCAGTGGATCCAGAAGCTCAAAGGCGACCTGCGGGATGTGAAGGCGGATATCGCGGTACTCGTCTCAGAGGCGCTGCCCGAGGGGTTTCGCCAGTTCAGGGAGATCAACGGCGTCTGGGTGACCGATATACCGT
>JBAWYO010000197.1:0-3345 GCA_037143495.1 Candidatus Omnitrophota bacterium
TTCTTGCAGAATTAATATTGATACGCTGGCAGAGTTGTGTCCTGCCGCTCTTCGCTTTTTACAAAAATTTTAGCCTTCTATTTTGTTTCGCCGGTCTTGGTATCGGTTATATCCTTGCCAAGGACGATGATATCCCGCTTTTTCTGACCATACCGCTGCTGACGCTGCAGATGCTCGTACTTATGTTTATCCGCCACGGCATCGGTCACTGGGATGAGCAGAGTATCAGCACGATCATGACATCGCCCTTTGTCGAGCAACTTAATTTCGGCCTGCCAAGCGCCGGCACGATTCCCGCGATTTGTACGCTCTATTTCCTTTTTCTTACCGTTTTTTTGCTCTCAGCGCTTGCTTTCATACCTATCGGTCAATTATGCGGCCGGCTGATGCGTCGCCGCGGCAATCTTCCCGCCTATGGTCTCAATGTGCTCGGTAGCCTCTTTGGCGTCGGCATCATCTTCATGCTCAGCTTTTTTTTAACGCCGCCTGTCATATGGTTCATTACCTGTTTCTCGATCATCCTGCTCTTTCAGTCGTTCAGCAAGAAAAACCTTCTCCTTGGCATCATATGCTCGTTCGCCGCGCTTACGGCGCTGGTGGGGTTTCATCGTGTAGGGGTCGAGGAGACGTATTCCCCTTACCAGATGATCGTCAAAGGGCAGACCCCCAAAGAGAGGCTTCTTATACAGGCCGCCGGGCATTATTATCAGCGTGCGTACGACCTTTCATTCAAAAATGCGAACCGCGATACGGATCCCGTACTGCGACGGGCCGCGATATATTACGAATTCCCGTACAGTGTCCTGGGTCACCACGCCAGCCGTGTCGCGATCATCGGCGCAGGACTCGGTAATGACGTCGCCGGGGCGATCCGCATGGGCGCCGCAGCGATCGACGCGGTCGAGATCGATCCGGTGATCTATTATATCGGTCGCTTATGCCATCCCGAATCGCCGTACTATTGTCCCTGGGTGCGCGGGATCATCAATGACGGGCGCACCTTCCTGAAAAATACGCATGAAAAATATGACGTGATCGTCTTTGCTCTGCTTGACTCCCACACACTCTTAAGCCATGCCTCCAGCGTGCGGCTCGATTCTTTTATTTATACGGTCGAAAGTATACGCCAGGCCCGCTTATGCCTGAATGACGACGGCGTGCTCAGCCTCTCATTCAGCATCTTATCGCCCGAAATAGCCCGGAAGATCTATCTTATGATGACTGAGGCATTCGACGGGATCCCGCCGATAGCTATCGATGTCGGTCACGAGGGGGCCATCGTGTATGTGCAGCGTAAGAACGGGGGGCTCGCGCTCAATGATAAAAAATTGGCAGAGATCGGCATACAAGATGTTTCAGCCTATTGCGCTAACCCCGCCATTAAGACCGATGTGCCGACCGACGACTGGCCGTTCTTCTATATGCCCCGTCGCGTTTATCCGATCTCATACGTGGGAGCGCTTACGCTGATATTATTGGCCACGATCGTTTTGGTCTGGCGCTTTGCTCCGGCGATCAGGGGGGCCGGGAATCTCTTCTTTTTCTTTACCGGGGCTGGGTTTATGCTGGTTGAGACGAAGGGTATCACCGAGTTGAGTCTCACCTTCGGCAATACCTGGCAGGTGACCGGTATCGTGATTGCCGGCATATTAGTTATGGCGTATGCGGCAAATCTGGTCGTGTCGCGCTTTAAGATACATGCTGTTGTTGCCCCCCTGGTATTGCTCATCTGCAGTCTTGTCGGAGGGTATCTCGTGGCGCGTGCGGGGGGATTTCCCGCAACGGCGGGCGGAAAATGTCTCTCGCTCTTTGTTCTGACGCTGCCGATGTTCTTTTCCGGTATCCTCTTCTCATCAGTTCTGAGTCGCCATGCCGACATTACCTCGGTGATGTCCTTCAACCTGATGGGCGCGATGGCCGGGGGCATATTAGAATATAATTCGATGTATTTCGGCTTCAGCTTTCTCTATTTGTTGGCCATTGCCTGCTATATATTGGCGATCTTCGCGATGCGATTAAAAAAAATCTAAAGTCATACAGAAAAAGTGCTGAAAAATAGTATAGCGATAAGGATCAATATTGTTAGTAGCATGAGAAGAAATAGTATCATGAATATAAAAAACGTTTTTGTCATCGCATATGCTTCGTGCCTCATTGCAGCCAGCGTGAGCGTCGGGCACGCAGATGAGGCGTCTGCCGCTGCCGGCGCGTTACGGCCGCTCGCCAAAGGCGAAACGGGGCGGGTGGTCAGGCCATCCGATCTGCGGATACCGCCTGAATTTGGCGTCGTCTCAGAGGTGTATGACGGCGGATCGCCGCAGGTAGCGGTGCTGATCCAAGACGGTCACGGCATTTATCCGACTCAACGCAACGCCGCGGATATTATAGAAGGGCTTATCGCCGGACATGGCCTTAATCTGGTCCTGGTGGAGGGGCTGGTGCCCGATACTCTTGCCCGGGAGAGAAGGCAGCCTTTAGCGGGGCGATCCCGCAGCGCTGAGCAGCGTTTGGCTGATGGTCAGATCACGGGAGAGCAGTATTTATATTTGAATTCAGATTATCCATTGGCATTGGAGAGCCTGGAAGACGCGGATCTCTATCAGCGAAGTCTCGCGGCGCAGGCTGAGGCGGTGCGGGCACGGGGACCGGCCCTGGAGGCGGTTCAGGCGATCGATGCGACCGTCAGCACGCTCAAGCCCCATGTTTATAATCAGGGATTAGCTCTCTTGGACGCCTATCATGGACAGTTCCTCGCACGGGTCCTGAAGTCTGATCAGTACGCAGGCAAATTATGCGAGATAGCGGGGGCTCTCGGTTTTTCTTTAGCGCCGTACCGGGATTTCGCTCTCTTTGTCGAGGTGAAGAGACGCGGAGAGGTGATCGATTATACGCAGGTCGGCCAGGAGACATCCCGTGTGTATCAGGAGCTTTTTTCTCAACGCAGATTGGGGCAGGGGAGCGATTTTCAGGCTTTTAGGGCGATGGCTACGCGCGTTCAGCAACGACAGGCAACCCAGCTCGAATATCATCGTCTGATAAAGAGGCTCATGGATAAAGCGCAGATGAGGTTGGATACGTATCCTCACCTGAGCGGTTTTATCGATTATCTGGAGCGCCACGCGAGCATCGATTATGCGGCCATGCTCAAGGATATGGAGGCCATCACCCGCGCGATGGAGCAGGCGGTTGCGCAAGAAGGACATGAGCAGATTCTCTTGCAGGTAGCCGACGACATGGATATAGTAACGAAGATGATCAACCTGGAGCTTAACTCTGAGGAGCTTGATCGTTATCTGGCGGATGAGGCGCGCTTTAGCGCGGAGAACATTGTGAAGAGATTAAGTG
>JBAWYO010000198.1:0-3325 GCA_037143495.1 Candidatus Omnitrophota bacterium
CGCGAACGTTTTGTCGAGAGCGCCGCGAGACTCAGGCACGTCAGCAAAAAGACAATGGCGCAGATCGAAGTTGCCTTCTGCAAAAACTCCGTCGCTGACGTCCCGAAGAGCGTCTGCGTCGAGCTAAAACCGAACGATTCGCTTAAGCCGCCGCCGCGCCCCGCCTGCAGAAGAATGACCAGTATCAGCACCAGCGAAACAATAACATGGATAACGATCAGGAATGCATACATCTTTTCTTCACCTCACTCGTTTTTTTCACAATAGTAGAGAACGAATCGACTTTAAGGCTCGCCCCGCCTACCAGGGCGCCGTCTAAGTCCGGCAACTCCATCAGAGTAGCCGTGTTTTCGGCGGTAACGCTGCCGCCATACTGGATCCGGACCGCCGAAGCTACCGCGCCCGAATAAAGCTCTGTCAGGAGTTTACGTATGAATTTATGGACTTCATCCGCCTGTTGTGGTGTTGCCGTCTTACCCGTACCGATGGCCCATACGGGCTCATACGCGACAACCGCACCCGTCATCTGCTCCGCCGTAATATCTTTCAGCCCGTTGACGATCTGGTCCTTGATGATGTCAAACGTCTTGGAGCTCTCGCGCTCGGCGAGGCGTTCTCCGACGCAGATGATCGGCGTCATCCCGAACTTATAGACCGCCTTGATCCGCTTGTTAACGGTTTCGTTCGTCTCGCCGAAGAACTGGCGTCGTTCCGAATGGCCGATAATAACGAATTTGCAGCCGATCTCTTTCAGGAACGTTCCTGAGACTTCGCCGGTAAAAGCGCCCTTCTCTTCCCAGAACATATTCTGCGCTCCCAGCTGAATGTTTGAACTTACCAGAAGCTCGGAGACCTCGCTTAAGGCGGTAAACGGCGGACAAACGATAATATCAGCGTCCTCTACCTTATAGAGTTCCCGCTTCAGGCCGTTAACAAGCTCGATCGCCGCGACGATCGTATTGTTCATTTTCCAGTTACCAGCTATGATTGGTCGTCTCATTATTCCTCGTGGTATGCTATGGTTTTATGCGTAAACTACTTATCTAACAATGCCGCGATGCCCGGCAGGGTTTTCCCCTCGAGGTATTCGAGTGAAGCACCGCCGCCTGTTGATATATGCGACATCCGTTCTTCAAGGCCGAATTTCCCGATCGCGGCCGCGGTATCACCGCCGCCGATGATCGAGGTTGTCTTGAGGTTCGCGATATACGTAGCTATCGCCCGCGTCCCTTTATCAAACGCATCCATCTCAAAAACGCCAAGCGGTCCGTTCCAGACGATCGTCTTCGCGTCTTTCAGCGCCGCTTCAAAAAGGATGATCGTCTTCGGGCCGATATCAAGGCCGAGCATCCCCGCGGGTATCGCCGCGGTCGCGGTGACCGCTGTCTTCGCGTTCGCGTCAAATTTGTCGGCGATCACATGATCGACCGGCAGCACGATCTTAATGTTTCTGGCCTGCGCGGCGCTCAGGATCCCCTTCGCCAGCTCCAATTTATCAGCTTCGAGCTTCGAATTCCCGATCTCGATTCCCTGCGCCTTGAGGAACGTGTATGCCATGCCGCCGCCGATGATGATCGCGTCGACTTTTTTAAGCAGGTTCTCAATGACTTCGATCTTATCGGAGACCTTAGCGCCGCCCAGGATCGCGACGTACGGCTTCGCCGGCGCGCTGACCGCACGCTCGAAATACTCGATCTCCTTCTCGACCAGGAATCCCGCTACCGAAGGCAGATACTTCGTGACCCCTTCGGTCGAGGCATGCGCGCGATGCGCCGTGCCGAACGCGTCATTGACATAGACATCACCCGATGCGGCAAGCTGTTTCGCAAAGCCGGGATCATTAGCCTCTTCCTCTTTATGGAAGCGCAGGTTCTCCAGCAAGATAACATCGCCGCCCTTAAGCGCCGCGACAAGCTTCTGGACATCCGGTCCGATACATTCGGGCGCCATCACGACCGGCTTGCCCAGGAGCGCGCTGAGGCGCTCCGCGGCGGGACGCAGCGTGTACTTCGGGTCGGGGCCGCCCTTGGGCCTGCCCAGGTGGCTCATCAGAACGACTTTAGCGCCCTTCTCGATCGCGTACCGTATCGTCGGCAACGCCGCCGCTATGCGCGTATCATCGGTGATCTTGAGATCCGCGTCCTGCGGCACATTAAAATCAACACGGATAAGAACTCTTTTTCCGCTGATATCGATATCCCGTATGTTCTTTTTGTTCATCGCAACTCCTGTTATATCCCCTTCTTCGCAATGAAATCAACGAGGTCAACAACTCTGCATGAATAACCCCACTCGTTGTCATACCACGAGAGGACCTTCACGAGGTTATCCTGGATAACTTTTGTGCTGAGACCATCGACGATCGAGCTGAGCGGGCAGTGGTTGAAATCGATCGAGACGACGGGGTCGGTCGTAAAGCCGAGAATGCCCTTCATCTTGCCTTCCGAGGCTGCTTTAAGCGCGGCATTGATCTCTTCCACGGTCGCTTTCTTCCCGAGCTGGCAGGTCAGGTCAACGACCGAAACGTTCGGCGTCGGCACTCTCATCGCGAACCCGTCGAGTTTCCCCTTCAATTCCGGAATAACGAGCGATATCGCCTTCGCGGCTCCGGTCGAGGTCGGGATCATCGAGAGCGCTGCTGCCCGGGCGCGGCGCAGGTCGGAATGGGCCATATCCTGCACACGCTGGTCGTTGGTATAGGCATGGATCGTCGTCATCAGACCCTTCTCGATCCCCCAGATGTCGTTCAATACTTTCGCGACGGGAGCGAGGCAATTGGTCGTGCACGAGGCGTTCGAAAGAACGTGGTGATTTTTCGGGTCATATTTATCTTCATTGACCCCGAGGACGATCGTAAGATCCTCATCCTGCGCGGGAGCCGATATGATGACCTTCTTCGCGCCGCCCTTGGTGATGTGGCACTCGGCGCCCCTGACCTCTTTGCCTTTTTTATTGATACCGTCTTTCTTGATCGTGAAGAGACCCGTTGATTCAATGACGATCTGCACGCCGAGGTCCTTCCACGGAATCTCCGCCGGATCCCTCTTCGCGAATACTTTTATCGTTTTGCCGTCCACCGAGATACCGTCCTCGCCGGCCACTTTCACTTCGCCGGGGAAACGGCCATGAACTGAATCATATTTAAGAAGATGCGCGTTCGTCTTCGCATCCGTAATATCATTTACCGCAACCAGCTCAAGCGTCTTCGATCTTTCGAGGATAGCGCGCGCAACCAATCTTCCGATACGTCCGAAACCATTGATACCTACTTTCAAAGCCATTTGTACATCCTCCTTTTTTGAGGGTTAAAGGCTACGTACCGCTT
>JBAWYO010000199.1:0-3311 GCA_037143495.1 Candidatus Omnitrophota bacterium
CGCGGGTTTTCACGTCCCGCTCACCGGTAGTGCCGCGCCACCCGTAAAAATCACTGCGTATAATATGCGGCCAGCTACCAGGGGGTCTGCCCTGAGGCGTAAAGATTTTGCGAGCGAGCGCGGGAATTGAATGGAGCCTCCGCGCTTTGATCGGCTTTGTCGCAGACAAAGCCGATCAGCGGAGCGGCATATCATGCCATACCAATTCCAGCGAGCCGCAAAATTAGCTGAAGGGCTGCCCCCTGGTCGAGCTGGCCGCTAAGCTCTCACGACGTCACAACTTCTTTATCACCGCGCCGGGATAGTAGTACTCGAGGATCTTCTCTGCCTTCCACCCCTTGCACGCCATGAAGAACGCGCCCCACTGGCAGAGACCGACGCCATGCCCCCACCCATGCCCTTTGAATGTCGCGCTCTCGCCGCTGACAATCACGTCGTAATCATTACTGCGCAGGAGATTCGGCCCGATAGCGATCCTGAAATCCTTGCCCGGCACGACAACGCTTCCGCTCTTTCCGGTGATAATCAGATTATTAATACGATGCGACCTGTTCCTGCTTTCGATCGCAATCGCGTACACGCCGTCGACCTTGCACCCCGCCTGCTGAAGAGCATCCTCGATATCGCGAAGCGCGATCTGGCGCGTCCACGAAAAATGCTTTGAGCGTGTGCAAAATCCGCACGCCACCCCTTTGAGCGGCGGCAGATCGGTCTTCCAGAGATTTGCGGCGTCCTCGGTGAAGCCACCGCAGGTCGCGTGATAATAGGTCGGAAATATCTTCCCGTCATAGGTCAGCACCTCGCCGCGGGTCAGGTCGACCGCTTTATTCGTCCTGACCTGCTCCGAGGTACTTCCGCCGTAAACCTGCGAATAGATATCGGCGGTCATATCATACGGCTTGCCCCGCATCGATTCTTTCTGGCAGAGCGCGTAGGTACGCGCGATGATAGCCTGCGCCTTCAGGATCTCGTACGGCCAGTGATGGGAGACCTCATGATACAAAACGCCATAGAGATACTCGTCAATATTCAGATCATTCACGACCGTCAGGGTCCCCTCTCTCGTCCGGGAGATCTCGACGCCCCCGCGGAAGGTGCGCCCGTTCACGCCGATCGAAGTATCCCCCTCCGCGACGATCCGGATGTGCTCCTGCGATACCGGCGTCGTTCCCAGGAGCAGTCCGTCGGAGCCAAAGAGCGCGGCGACCCTGAATGATCCCTTGCCGGACTTGATAACCTGATTACCCGAAACCGCGTAAATATGGTAACTGCCTTCGAGCTTGACGGTGACGACCCCGACATCCTTGACGACGCAGACCCTGATCACATCCTCTCCGATGGAGCTCTGCGCAGCCTCCCCCGATGCCGGAAAAAGAAAGCACCAGAGGAGAACGGGAATTAAAAATAGAGTGGATAATCTATACTTTTTCATTATGCTTAGTTTTTGCGGGTGTCTGATGACCCCGGGTGATTATTCTGTTGTTCGATCCGTTCCATCTCACTATAAATACACCCGCAATACTTCTGCCGGTAGAGCCCGCGGCGCGCGGCTTCGTTCTGCGAATCCCTGAACCCCGGCCTGAAATCGCGGTAATAGAAATGTATCTTCTCTTCCGCCGCGGCCTCTTCGCCGATAGACGTAAGCGCGCTATGGTCCTGGTACGGACTGATCAGGAGCGTTGTCGAGAACGCGTCGAACCCGTTGGCCCGGGCATGGCGCGCAGTCGCCCGCAGGCGCATCTTCCAGCACCCGCGGCATCGCGTCGTACGCTCGCGTGCGCATCCGGCATCCTCAAAATAAAGACGCGGATCATACGCGGGGAATTCAACGCTGAGCTTCATCTCGGAGGCGGTTCTTTCGACCGCGGAACGCCGGTTAACATACTCGGGATACGGATGAATATTCGGATTAAAATAATAGCCGGTCACCATTACTGACGGGTCCCGGCCGATCTCCTGGAGCGGATAGAGTGAGCATGGCGCGCAGCAGATATGGAGCAGCAGTTTCATTATTCTTTAAAGAACTCTTTCTGGTCTTCTTTCTTCATCGGCATGTCAAGGCTCTGGTACGCGAGCTCGGTCACTTGCCTGCCCCGCGGGGTCCGCTTCAGGAACTTTGTCTTGAGCAGATATGGTTCGACCATATCGGCGATCGTATCTTTCTCTTCGTTGAGCGTCGCCGCCAGCGCGTCGATGCCGACCGGACCGCCCTTAAAAACATCAATGATCGCGTAGAGCACCTTACGGTCGAAAGCGTCAAGGCCGTTCTTGTCGATACCCTGCGCGATGAGCGATCTATCGACCGTCTCGCGCGTGATCTTGCCCTGGCTCTTGATCTGCGCCCAGTCCCGGACACGCCGCAGAAGACGGTTCGCGATACGCGGCGTCCCCCGGGAACGCTTCGCGATCTCGAAAAGCGATTCGTCGTCGAGCTGTATCTTGAGGATCTCGGAAGAGCGTTTCAGTATCTTGACCAGATCAGGGGTCTCATAAAAATCGAGGTGATAAAAGATGCCGAAACGCCCCCGCATCGGCGCGGCAAGCAGCCCCGCCCGCGTTGTCGCCCCGATGAGCGTAAAATGTTTAAGGTTGAATTTGATCGTCTTAGCGTACGGCCCTTTGTCGATGACAAAATCGATCTGGAAATTCTCCATCGCCGGATAGAGAAATTCCTCGACGACTTTCGAGAGCCGGTGGATCTCATCGATAAAAAGGATATCTCCTTCGCCGAGGTTCGTCAGGATCCCGATCAGGTCTCCCGCCCGCTCGATCGCGGGGCCGCTCGTCGAAGTGATCTTCACCGCCATCTCGCGCGCGATGATATGCGCCAGCGTCGTCTTGCCCAGCCCCGGGGGGCCTGAAAAGAGCGTATGCTCGAGCGGCTCTTTGCGTTTTTTCGCCGCCTGGATCGATATCATCAGGTTATCGACAAGCTCATGCTGGCCGATGAAATCTTTTATCTGGCCCGGGCGCAGCGAAAGGTTCAGGATAACATCTTCCTCGCTTCCCTTGCCCGAGATGAGCCGTTCGGTCGCGTCCTGCTGCTGTCCTTTTAAAAGCGGCGTTGTGAATTTATCCATAGTGGTCACTTCTTCGCCTTCTGCCGGTAGACTTCGTCGAGGATCTCTTCGCAGGTTGCCAGCTCCTGATTGCGCGCGAGCGCCTTATCGACCATCTCGCCAGCCTCCTTCGCGCGGTATTGCAGCTGCAGAAGCACCTCGATCGCCTCTTCCCTGATGCCATCTTCACGTCGCGGAACGGCGCTGCCGCCGCCATCGCGGATCAAACCGAACCGGCTTACTTTGCCCTGC
>JBAWYO010000200.1:0-3265 GCA_037143495.1 Candidatus Omnitrophota bacterium
ATTTTTAATAACCGCGCCGACGCGCGGCCACGCACCGGGATTCGGTGTCGGTGAAAGCGTAACCCGCATGAGTTCGACCGGCAGGCGGCCTTCGGCTTCAGAAGTATCATTGCGCGCATACCCGCGAGCGCTTAGAAAAAAAATTCCTGTACTGGCCAGGAGAAGAATCGCGATAGTCTTCGTGCGGGAGGTACCCCCCTTATTCATCGGAGGAAACGCGTTCCGGAGGATACGCGCGAATGGAAGCAAGCAGTTCTTTGAAGCGCGGATTGTGGCGTACATAATCAAGGTCAGGATCTTTTTCAATATGCTCGAGATCGGTATAGCCGAGCCTGATAGCCTCAGCGAGCGATTCCAGACAGGAGTCCGGTTCTTTGAGGAGCGAATAATCGCAGGAAAGATTGTAATGGAAGGTCGGCTCCTGCGGATCGATCTCGAGGAGTTTTTTGTCGATGGCAAGGCCTTTTTCGTAGAAGCCCTTTTTGCTGTAGGCGTCACCAAGCGCTACGAGCGCATCGACAAAATCGGGCTTATCGCGGACCAGATCCTCGTAAAAAGTTATTTCAAAATCAAGATTTTCCTGACGCATACAGCTCCCCTTCTGTTCTTTCGCGTACTTAATTGTACTGTAGATCGCGCTTTTTTGCAACGAATTTAGGCTGTACTAATTCCGTCGATCGGGTATAATATCCGCATGCTTGAGATCGTCAACGCCCTCAGCCGCGCCAAACTGCAAAAGATCGACAACTTCCTGACCTATCTGGGTATCTATGAGGATCGCGCGCGTACGGACGCCCTCAAAAAAATGCTTCTGCGCCATCGACGGGATATTAAAGGAAAACTCTGCGTAGAAGCCGGGGCCGGTATGGGCGATATGAGTCGCCAGCTCTTAGCGCTCGGGCCGCGCCATCTCTACTGCGTCGAGGAGAACGCCCTCTGCGCTGAGTATCTCACAAAACGGTTCGCGCGCGAGAAGAACGTGACCGTCGTGCACGCGCCGATAGAACGGTTCAGGCCACGCGCAAAGATCGATTTTCTTTTTCATGAGTTCTACGGCCCGCTTCTGCTCGACGAAAGCCTCTTTTCGCTCGAACGGCTCTCCTTCACGCCCACGGTTGTCGCCCCTGATGAGGGATACCTCCTGGCGGAAACGGCCAGTATAGCTCAGATGAAGGACCGGGGTATCGACCGCAGGATCCTGCACCTGCTTGATGACGCGCTCATCACTGACCTTTTTATCGGCTATACGTTCAGGAACCCGCGCAGAATACTGCGATGGAAATTTTCTGAAAAAAACCGGCGCGCCGCGATAGCGCGCCTGAAGAAGCCCGGCGAAGTCCTGATCCTCGGGATGGAGATCGCCGACCGCGGTGTACGCGTCTGCGGAACCGCCGACTGCGAGAATTGGCCCTACCTTTTTACACCGGTAAAAGGTGACGCCTTCCGGATCTCCTTTTCATACCGCGGCTGTTTTTCGGATGTCTCGTTCAGGTGGATCAAAGCTTAAACCGCTATATCCAAGGGCTTAAGGAATTGGAGACCTATCCGTAAACCGTGCTCGCCGATCTTCACATTCACCACCTGAGCGTCCCGTAAGGCAAAAGAGAGCTTTCGCTCGGAACAGGAGATCATGACCGGTAACCCGACCGGCACAAAAGTCTGGGATAGTACCGTCGCTCCCAGCTTTGAGATCTCGACCAGGAACACATTCATCGCCTGGTCATCATCCGCGGTCACCGCTCCCGCGGAGTCCAGGATCGGCGCTTTTATAAGTGCCGGGAAGAAGTCCATCGACTCACGAGCGGCGGCTCTTGTATCGGATAACCGGTCGATCGGCTCGGCGTCATAGCGCCCCCGCTCAAGCCTTTTTCTGATCGCCAGCTTGACCGCGCGCGAGAAAACGGTAAAAAAAAGAAAAAAAGATGCGAGAGCGCCGACCGCGAAACTGGCGATCGATGTGACCGCCAGGAGTTCAACAAGGCTTAATCGCTGCACGTGACGCCCCCTTTCCGTACCTTCAATACGCCTGGAGCTGTTTTGCCGCGTCAACAATATCGCGGTTAATGAGGGCGCGCGCCGCCTTGACTTTCTCCCGGAGCGCTACCGGAGCGATCCTGGATTCCTCGATCTCCCTGAGCGTCTGCGCGGTCATCCGGAAATACCGGACGACTTCACCTTCGTCAGCGTCAGTGTGACGCAATGCCGTCGTAAAATCCTCCCGCCTCATCCAGGATTCAAGACAATCACTCAGGTGAAAATGGACCATCTTGGTCGGCGGGTATATCCGCGCGCGTTTTTCCGCCACACGAATGCGTTTAAAGACCGCGTCGCAGGCCTTTTTGATGCGCTGCGAGTTCTGTGAAAGCGGCGGCAGACGCTGGTTCTTGCGCGGTTCAAAGACCGCCGAGAGACAGAGCACGCCCAGGCCCGCGGTACCGAGCCCATCCAGGAATCCCTGCTCGTAGAGTTCAGAGAGGATCAGTTCATACCCATAGATCGACTTAGCGAAGAGCCCTTTCTGCGTTAGTTTCTTTCCCGCGATAAAACCGAGCTCATGAAGCACCTCAAGCTTTGCCCTGATCAAGCGTGTCGCTTCCCGCTGTTCCCCGCGGCGAGCCTGATAATTATGCAATGAATAAGGATAGATCTTGATCAGTTCTTCCGCGTGCTTTTCGTATAAGTTAAGCAGCGTCGCGTATGAGGTGTTGAACTGGCTCCTGACCGCCTCAGGTTTGGAAAAAATGATCCGGCGCAATTCCGTGACCGGTATCTGGCGCAGATCAACCCGGCAATAGACGAATCCCTCGGTATCGATCGAACGCCGCCCCGAGCGTCCCGCCATCTGATAAAAGTCGCGCGTCTTTAAAAAACCCGTATGCGTACCGTAGAATTTCTTCAAGCCGTCAAAAATGACGGAACGGCTGGGCATATTGATCCCGAGCGCAAAGGTCTCGGTGGTAAAAATAACCTTGATCAGGCGGCTGGTAAAGAGCCGCTCGATCACCTCTTTGACGGAGGGCAGCATGCCGGCGTGGTGGTAAGCAATGCCCCGGGTAATGAGCGGATACATTTCGCGCATGCTGCGCTCCTGGCGCAGATCATGACGGTCGACAAGCGAGTCATAAAGCGCGTTTATCTCCCGCTGCTCGCGCTCCGAGAGGAATGAATTCCTCATCAGCTCAAAGGCGAGCTCCTCAGCTTTTCTCCTGCCGAAAACAAAATAGATCGCGGGAAGCCCGTTGCATCGCTTAAGATGTTCAATGAG
>JBAWYO010000201.1:0-3247 GCA_037143495.1 Candidatus Omnitrophota bacterium
GCCCCCTTATGATCATGCGCGTATTATACCATATATGGAGCGACGCGCAATGGACAAATTCTCCGCTTGACAATTTTTTCCTCATCCGGTATTCTTAAATATAGATGCGAAAAGTGTTGCTGTTGGTTCCTATCATAATTTACTCTCTCCTTCTGCCGATGCAGATCGCTTCCGCTGCTTCCCCTTTCGATACCCGCGAACAGGTCATCAACGATATGCTCACGTCGACCGTAAATGCCGGCGGCCCGAATACCCCGCGCCGGCAACGCTACGCGGCGACCACCACATCCGTCGAACGGGAATTTACCCTCGCAGAAAAGAAAACGGTACCGGCGGAAAGAACGACAAAACGCAGCGGCTTTTTTCTCTCCGGAGGGTATAATTTCTACCACATGGATTATAAAGAATACTCGTTATATGAGCGTTCAGGCGGAGCCCGGCGCGTCATCGACCAGGATTACGGGAATCTGCACGGGCTCTATATATCGTTCGGCCTTAAAAGCGATTTTTACATTGACACGCTTAAAGGTAAACCTTTTGTGGAGGCGTATTATCAGGATTACCGGACCTCATCCGCGACCTACGACGGAGGATATTCCAACGGCATCACCGACCGGCCGCTGGTAACCGGCGATAACAGGGAGCGGATACGCTTCTATGGACTGAAGCTCGGCGCCGAGAATTATGTCACCGAAAAGATCGAGACGTTCTATTATTTCGATATCGGCAGAAGGACCTGGGATCGCGGACAGAACAGGATCATTAAAGCCGGCAGTGACCTGGTCGCCGACTACCATGAGAAGTACTGGTGGACGTATTTCGGCGTGGGCGGCGGTTTCAATTATGATCTCACGCAAAAATTGCGCGTCGGCGTTAACGCCGAGTTCATGCTGGCACCCGACCGCTTTACGTGGATGTACGCGGATAATAATGAATTAACCTATGATCTGGGAACTGTCTGGGGCACCGAGATCGAGTTACCGGTAAAATACCAACTCTCACGGCACATCTCTCTTGATGTAACGCCGTATTTTAACTACTGGAAGATCGAGAAATCTGATCTTGTTTTTGTCGGCAATGACGGCATGTATGACTGGTATACCTATGAACCCGACAGCAAACTCTATGCCACCGGCGTACGCGCCGGGCTTACCTGCATTTTCTAATCCCGCCCTGATCGTCAGATACCCAGCCAGCGTTCGATTTTCGCGTAGAGTTCCTCAGGATCGATCGGTTTCGCGATAGAGTCGACGGCACCGCACTCTTTTGCCTTGACGGAGATCTTCTCAACGCTCGCCGTCACAAGAATAACCGGCGTCTCCTGATTTTTACCGTCGCGGCGGAAGCGCTCGGTTATCTCCGTTGACGCAAGATCCGGCAGGCGAAAATCAAGGATGATAAGGTCGGGCTTTGACGCGGCGGCGGCCGCAACGCCTTCTTCACCGCTGACCGCGGTTGCCACAACATACCCCTTCGCCTTCAACCGATAGACGACCACTTTCATGACATCGGCCTCATCGTCAATAACCAGAATTTTCTTAGGCATCAAATTTCCTCCGCTCTTCTATCGGTAATAAAAAATTGAAGGAAGAGCCTTTGCCGATCTCGGACTCAACCCATATCTTTCCGTTATGCCCTTTAATGATCTCGCGCGAGATCGCCAACCCTAAGCCGGTGCCGCCTATCTTGCGGTCATCGGCGCCGCCGAGCTGCTGAAAACTCTGGAAGAGTAACGGGATATCCTCCTGCCGTATTCCGGGGCCGGTGTCGCTGACCATCACACGTACCGCGTTGCCCTCCCGCCAGGCCTTTATCGTTATGTTTCCGGCTTCCGTAAACTTGATCGCGTTATTGGCCAGATTCGTCAGGACCTGCGTTATCTTATCCCGGTCGAACATAAGCACCGGGATCGAAGGTTCGCTCTCCCCTTTGATCTGCAGCCCTTTGTGCTGCGCGACGAGATTCATCGTCCCGACGACTTCGCTAACGACTTCTCCGATGTTGTTGGGCTTAATATAAAAAGGCATCTTACCCGACTCGAGTTTTTGAAAATCAAGCACATCGTTGATCAGGCGCGAGAGCCGGTCAGCGTTCCTCTTGACCATTGAGAGGAGGTCCTTCTGCTCTTCATTGATCGCGCCCGTCAAACCGTCCAGGATGATCCCCGCACCCTCTTTTATAGGCCCCAGCGGCGTACGCAGTTCGTGCGATACCATTGAAGTAAAATCGGACTTGATGCGCATCGCCTTTTCAAGATCGTCTTTGGCCGCCGTCAGGTCTTCGAGGATGTTGAGCGTCGCCTCCTGGGCGCGGTTAAGCTCGCTCGTTCGCTCCTCGACCTTCTTCTCAAGAGTGCGGGAGAAATCTTCAAGTTTTCTCTTCGCCTCGACCAGCTCAGCATGATTCTTGCGTATCCGGGTGATCATTTCCCTGAACGTATCGGCGAATTGCTCGATCTCATCCCCGGTAACGGCCCGTATCTCGCGGTTCCAATTCCCCGCCATAACCTCTTCGGTCGCAAGATGCAGGCGGTGTATCGGCTCCGCGAACCTCTCGCCGACGACCAGACCCAGGTACAGCGCGGCAACCATCAGGACAACAAAGAACAGGGCCATCCAGAGCGCGAATCGCCAGAGCGGCGCGAAGACCTCGGCGTTGGCCTGCGAAAGCACAACGTACCAGGCGATCCCGTTCCGTTCAAGAAAAGGAGACCGCACTTTCGCGACAGAAACAGTCATATTACGCTCATGGCCGAACCCACGCTCATTAATACTCATGAACTTTACACCGCGCTTGTCTATTTCGCGCAACTCCAGCGGTCCGAGCAGGCGTTCGGTCAGGGGCTTAATACCCTGGTGAAAGATAGCCAGCCCCGTCTTACTGACCATCGCCGCGTGGCCCGTTTTCCCCAGTTTAAAAGAATCCAGGGTATCGAAAAAAATGCTCACGTCGATCGACTCCTTGCAGATGCCGATCACCGCGCCGTCATTATTTTTGACCGGCATCGCCATCGGTATTGAGATCGACCCGCTCGATTCATCAAGTTCGACATCGCCGATGAAGACCGCGCCCGCTCCCTCCCGGTACGCTTTCTGCCACCAGAGCTCGTCAGCCTGATAAAAATCGCTCGTTTTACCCGATGCGGCCGCAAGGCCTCCATACCGGTCGGTCAGGAACATCTCGGCTACCGCGGGATCAATATCAACGATACTCTTGAGTTTCACGCTCATCACGCTCTGAAGATACG
>JBAWYO010000202.1:0-3174 GCA_037143495.1 Candidatus Omnitrophota bacterium
CCTCTCCCTGGTTATTACCAGCGCCCTCCTGATGCTTATCCTGCACGCGGCCAGAACAACCAGGCGCGGATTTTTTGATGTTCTCCACCTGTGGGCCGGAATACCGGCGGCTCTTTTCTGTATATTTATCGGCGTACAGTATTTTTTTCTTCCCGCGCTTCTGGGGGATCCCGCCCCCGGCGATGCCTACCGCCAGAAGATAGCCGCTGAAGTCCTGAAACTCTTTTCATATACCGTGATCTTTTATACGGTTCTCACCGATTTTAAAGAACGAAAAGCGATGGGTGCTCTCCTGCGGTGTGTCCTGGTCTGCGGTTTTCTTCTGGCGGTGCTGGGGATTGTCCAGAAACTCTCCGGCGCTGCGCGCCTCTACTGGGTGAGCGGCATCCCTCTCAGTCAGGGATCGTTTGCTTCATTTCCCAACAGGAACCATTTCGCGAATTATATGAATATGGCTTTTTTCCTGACACTCGGAGGCGTTTTTGGGCGCCTGCATTTATTGCGGGAAGAGATGAGAAGCATAAAAAGCGGTTCGCTGGCGCGCGGGATCTCTTTCATCTTTGAAAAGGGGATGTCATTCGAAATCTTCGCGCTGATTATCATGGCCGGCAGCCTTTTTTACGCGCTCTCCCGCGGGGGAATGGTCTCATTCGCCGCCGCCCTTGTTGTTTTTGTCGTGATCATTTCCGCGAAGGGGCTCACGAAGCGGGGGTATCTGGTCTTAGCCGGGTTTTTGATCGTTATCGCGGCTCTGCTGGTCTGGCTTGGAGCTCCTGAGCAGATCGCGCACCGCTTTGCGCGCGCGCCCGGCGCCACGGGGTCTTTTGCGCAGGATATGCTCGGGGGGCGAAAGGATATGATGCTGGGAGCGCTGCGCATGTTGAAGGCCCGCCCGCTCGCCGGCGTCGGTTTCGGCGCGTATGAATTTATCTACAATAAGATGTACCGGCCGGATATGTCGTATTGCGGAACGCGGTATTATTTTGATTACCTGCACAATGATCCGCTGCAGCTGGCGGTGGAAGTCGGCGCTCTCGGGTGCGGCCTCCTGGCGCTGACGTTTATTGTATATCTTTTCCAGGCGCTGGGAGCGCTGGCGAAACGACGCGATCCGCTCGTCATCGGCCTGGCCGCGGGAGCTGTCGCGGGCATCTGCGCGATGTGCGCGCACAGCCTCTTTGATTTTAATTTTCACATTCCCTCCAATGCGATCCTTTTTTTTGTGGCCGCGGGCGTCCTGACCTCGATCGTTAATTCACAGGTGCGTGGCCGCGAAGAGACGAGTGCGCTGCGCAGCACACGGGTCGGGCGCTCGGGCACCTTCGCGGTGCGGATAGTGGCTTTTCTTGTTACCGGAGGAGTGATAGCCGTTATTATCGTCGGGGTTATTAACCCGTGGCGGGCGTATCTTTACAGCCGTAAGAGTGATATCGCGCAGAAGAGAACCGCGGCGCGCCTAGAGCCGAAGAACGCCCAATATCATTACGGTCTTGCGGTGGCATACACCCAGGAAGCCAAGCGCGATACCCGCAGATGCCGGGAGTATGCCGCGGATGCGTTCGCCGAAATAGAAGAGGCGCTGCGGCTTGATCCCTGGAACTGGGCATTTCAGGAGTATCGGGAGTGGATGGAGAAGGTTTTCAGACCCTGGGTTAATGGCGCGCAGAACCGCCTGTGAAAAGATTCCGGTGGTGTATGAGGTAGGCTATAAAGGCCCCTCCGATAACGGCAGCGGAGAGGTGCACCAGGTAGATATGCCATGGAGGTCCCAGCAATGTACCGATCTGGTTGCTCCGGTATTCAGGTTTCAGGGCGATCTCAAAGAGAGGGTGTGTGCCGACAACGGCGCGGGAGAGACAGAGCAGTTCGCTGGCCGCGTTGACGATGAAGAAGGCGTGATAGGCCAGGGCGAGCAGATAGGCGTCTTTTCTTAACCGCGATATCCCGACGATGAGATAGAGCGGAAGCGCCAGCAGCGCGATGCGGGCCGCGGACGCCCAGAGATCGGGGATGACCCTCCCGCATATGAGAATAGTAAGGTAACCGGCGAAAACGGCTGAAGAGATAAAGAAAAGCAGCGCGTTAAGCGCATAAAAAATACGCAGTAGATTCAGGCCGAGCGGCAGTTCTTTGCGGAGGCTCATCACCGGAAAAGTATAACATAGGCGGGAAGGAAGCTCAACTTAAAATGAAAAAACAATACGAAGTTGTGATCATAGGCGCGGGGGTGGCGGGATTGACGGCGGGTATCTACGCGAGCCGTTCCGGCCTGCGTACGCTCGTGGTCGAGAAGGCGGGGCCGGGAGGACAGATCATCCGGACCGAGATGGTGGAAAATTATCCTGGTTTTCCTGAGGGCATATCAGGGTATGACCTGGTAGAGAAGATCAAGGCGCAGGCGGAGCGATTCGGCGTTATTTTCGCCGCCGGCGATATTGGGCGCATAACGGCCGCTCCCGGCGGCGGTTTTCTGGTTCCGGCGGTTGATGGTGAAGAATATACCGCCCGCTCGGTCATTATCGCGTCGGGGGCGGCGCAGAAAATGTTAGGGGTCCCGGGAGAGGAACGGCTGACCGGGCGCGGCGTTTCGTATTGCGCGACCTGCGACGGCCCGCTTTTCCGGGGGCGCGAAGTCGTTGTTGTCGGCGGCGGCGATTCAGCGGTCGGCGAGGCCATATATCTGGCTAAGCTCGCGAAAAAGGTCTATCTCGTACACCGTAGAGAGCAATTTCGGGCGGCGAAAATATTGCAGGATCGCCTTCTCGGGTGCCCCAATGTTGAGTTACGGCTGAATTGTACGACAGCTGAGATCACAGGGGAAGATCGGGTCACCGGCATCCGGATCAATAATCTTCGTTCAGGCGCCCAGGAAACGATACCGGTAAGCGGCATTTTTATCTATGTCGGCCTGCTGCCCAACACTGATTTCCTGAAAGGGGTCGTTAAGCTTGACGAGAAAGGGTTCATTGTTACTGACGCGTTGATGGAAACGTCGATGCCGGGGGTCTTTGCCTGCGGCGACGCACGGGCCAATATCTTCAAGCAGGTTGTTGTCGCCTGCGGCGAAGGAGCGATAGCGGCTGATTCGAGCTGGCACTATATAGAAGGTCTGAACCGGTAGGCGGGTGTCCTGCCAATTAAAAAGTTGACTAAACAATAAATACGATCTACAAT
>JBAWYO010000203.1:0-3163 GCA_037143495.1 Candidatus Omnitrophota bacterium
ACAAAGATACCGCTCACACCGTTGCCAATGAAGTGATGGATGTCCTGGCGCTTGGCACGACTGCTACAACATCGTATGCTCCGCAGGTCAGCGCGCCGGTGGTCGTCAGCCAAACGGCGTATACAGTCCCGGCGACGGGTAGCGCCTCCGCGCGTACCGCGCTGCAGCAGGCGCTGAAGAATAAGGTTCGGGAGGCCAAGGAGCTCGGCATTTCGCTCGCCTCCGCGGTCAACGCGGAAAGCTTTGACGCCGCGATAGCGCTGACGCGGACCGCGAAGACGAGAGCGCTGACCTCGAGCGAAGCGCGCACGCTCGACCGGGCGCTGAAAGCTCTTATTAAGGAACTGACGACGGCGACCGAGAACGCGCGACCACTTTCAGATACGCCCGAGGGCAGGATCGACGGGCTCCTGCGCAGCAACAAGATCACGGTCTCGCCGGTGATGGCGCGCTCCGAGACGCTGCGCATAAGTTTGAGGGATTGTTTTATGGTTTTCGAGGATACTGCCCAGGATGCCGCGGCTGTGCAGGACCTTACCTTTAATGTTGCCCAGGTCCTGGGCAAGGACACTTCGGTTATCACTGCTCAGTTCCTTGTACAGTTGGCTGTCGAATGTGCCAACGGCCTCAAGATTAATAAAGCGCGTCTTGCCGTCGGTGGACGCCAGGTCGCCCCCGTGCCTGAGATATCCACGGTGACTGATGCGATAAAGGCCGAGCTCGCGAAGGACAACATCATTGAAGCGAAAGCGCACCTGGCGACCTTAGAGGGGCTTGATCATGATCTGGCGCTGGTCTGGCGTACCGAAATACAGAAAGCATTCGACGCGAAGATCGCGGCGATGACGGCAAAGGTTGCTGCTGAAACCAAGAGAGCTGTAGTTAATGAATCGGTTGAAGAATTAATGATCGAAGCGAAGATCACTATCTTGGAAAGAGACGGCGCGAGGCTCGCGTATGCGGTAAGAACGCTTGCGGGCAACAAAGTAGCCCCCGAGGAGATCATGGGTACCCGTGTCCGGTACCATGGGGTTACGATGACCATGGAAAAACGTGTCGAAGCGTTGAATGCCGAGATCAATAGCCTGCGCACACGGATATTGAAGCTGTCGGCGACCAATACAAAGAGGAGCGGGTATTTGGGGCAATTGTACGCGCCCGTTTCCGCGATCGACAAGGCGTTTAAAAAAGCTCGTGGAGCCGCTACGCTGCAGCCGCTGGAAGGGAAGCTGGCACCTGAAGGCAGCGCGCGTCGGAAAGCGGGTGAACTGGCGCTTGCGAAACGCGAATCCGACGCGCGGGCGGAACAGACTAAAGGGCTCTTCGTTGAATCGAAGATCGCGGCTTTGCAGGGTCGTTTAGCGAGATTTGAAAAAGCCCTGAACGCCGGAACGCTTGATCCTCGTGAAAAGGCGGTACTTAATGACGATATCAAGGCCCTGCGTGCGCAGATCTTAAGGCTGCCGCTCTCTAATGCGAAGAGGGGTGACTATCTCGCGCTGGCAGATAACCTGGATCGCGGTATGAGAAGAGCGGTTTTCGTCGCGCGCGGGAGCCAGCAAGATGTTCAAGGAGCCTCGCCGGCAAAGTCAGTTGCCTCGACCGGCAGTGCTCGAAGAGCGCCGGGGGCATCCGCACGGCGTAGCGATAATGCGGCCGCGCCGGTCGATCAGCCTCCGCGCGCTTTGTCAGCGGGATCAGCGAGCGCCGGTCTCCAGCGGTCCGCCGCCGATACGTATACCTCCAGCACGGACGATTTCTTAAACGCGCTCTCGGGTCATCCGGTCACATCAGCGCCATCGCCGGCACTCATGAGTGTTTCGAGTGAGCAAGATACCAAGACGCTGGCGTTCCTTGATGAACTCGCTGGAAATGAAGCTCCGGTCGTCGCTCCTGTCGCGCCGGTCGCTGCGCAACCACAGGCTTCCACGAAAGAGCGGGCATCAGCAAAGCAACCAGCGTCCGTCGCTCCGCGTACCGCCACTGCCGCGAAACCGCGCGTTTCCGCGAATCGTGTTGCTGTGCAACCGAGCACGATAACACCTGCGCGACAAGCTGCTCCCGCAGTAACAGCAGCGACTGTCGCACCCGTCGCAATAACCCCGACAGCCATTGCGGCGACCAGGTATGGAGCCTTAGCGCAAATACTCAAGGATCGCGGTGTAGCTCACGTGATATTTAATTATTCCGGTTCGGTAAAAACGGTGTCGGTTGATGATCTAAACGAAAACGGGGTCGCAGCGGATATATTTAATAGTCTGATAAGATCAAATGCTGAAACACGAACGCTTGGGGTGAATGATAAAGGGGAAATCCCGCACAATGTTTTGGAAGTACGATATAAAGGAAAAGAAAACGAAAAGAAGAGAGCGCGCTTCGCCTTTTTAGCTGCAGATCTCGTCGCATATGGACTTGCGGGCGAAAGCAATGACGGCGGCAACAAGGGCGTCATAATCAGCACGGTGGAAAAATATAACGACTATGCAGTGGCAGCGCGGGTAACCGCGTCAGCTCCGACGGCTGCGACGCCTGCCGCGGCGCCGCTGCTCACCGAAGCGCTTGACACGTTGACCGCCGCTACCGGCAGCATTGTTGCCGGAGCGAACGCTGGAGCGATACCAGCTGAGTTTAATATCATCGCCAATCATGTTCTTGCTCGAATCTCTGAATTAGAGAACAAGGGAGTCCTGGAAAATCAAGGCCCCGCCTCTACCATTACAACATTTATGGCAGGCGACATCCTTGAGTGCGGAAATGGGATCTATCTTATCGTTGGCGAAGAGCAGGCGGGCGTGAATGGCATGACAAGTGCCGTTAAATACAATCTCCGTGTCGATAATGGCGCGGGCAACGAACCGGGATTCGCGTCAATAGTGACGCAGCCGCTCAGCCGCCAGTATCCTAAGGCTCGCGTGTTGCGACGGCCGTCGGCATCCTCCGCAGCGACGCGAAAAGAAAATGTAACACCGGGCAATCCACCGTCTCAGAATGGGCCGACTGCCGGTCCGCAGAATATCGGGCCCAGCGACAAGGGCGGGGCCTCTACCTTTGCGGCAACGCTCACGCCTGCCGTGAATGTGCCGGCCGCGCCCGTTGAGTTCGTCATGCCCGACCAGGCCATGGCAGCACAGGATGATATCGCTCCCTGGGAGCGGAATGAATT
>JBAWYO010000204.1:0-3154 GCA_037143495.1 Candidatus Omnitrophota bacterium
GGCTGGCCATTGGCGGTGACCGCGGTGCTGACCGTGGTCGTAACCGGCTGGCCGGCCGTCGGTCCCACCGTCAGCGAGACAGTATTATTTTTCGCGGGGAATTTTTCTCTCGCTTCTTCCGTGTCATTTACGCTGACAATATACTCAACCTGATCTCTTCCGGAGGCGTCGCGCACTGCGAGAAAAATACACGAACCGGTACCATCGGTCGTCGCTACTAATTCGCGCGCAAGTCTCGGAGCGGTTGATTTCAAAGAAACGGTCGCTCCCGCGACCGCCTTTCCGTCGGTATCAGTAACCGACACATTGACAATAACCGTGGAAAGCGCCCCTATGCCATTTGCGTTAATATCATTTATAATGATGATCACATCCGTTGTCGTAACAACGCCATCGCCATTAACATCCATGGGCCCATACTGCCCGGGATCGGTTTTAACATCAATAAACCCCGTGCCGCTGCTATTGAGCGCATTAATGAGCGGCAGAACATCTGACGGCGTTCTTGCGTTATCGCGGTTGACATCAGTATCATACGTAAACCACAAGGATGGATTAATATAGGTTCCCGGCCCGTTTGCATTCAAATAATTAGCGACGATCAGAACATCTCGCGGCGTAACGACGCCATCGTTGTTAACATCGCAGAATAGATATTCAGGATGCGCCGAAACGTAAAAAGGACCGCCTGCCTCGTTCAGCGCATTAATAACCCGTAAAGCATCAAGGGCGGTTGCCAGGCCATTACCATCAACATCAATATAATCGGATCCCGTTGGCGCGGTCGCGCTGACTATGATCGACGCCGGAGCTTCACCGGCAGCGATCTCCTTGGTGCTTCGAGGTCCGACGGCAGCTATAGTAGCGCGCGAATCGGGCGTGCCAGAGTTAACGCTAAGCTTAAGGTGCCCCGCCGTTCCGCTCAGGACAACTATGGGTTCCGGGGTCGGCGTCGGAGCAACATATCCTCCGGTTTGCCCATGCCCGGCTCCTGCAAGGTCAGCGATCCCACCCAAGAACGGCGACGCTGAAGGAGCTAAACGCCAGTCAAGAACCTCACCCGTTAAAGCGAGCCGTTCATATTTTTTGCGAGAAGTTCCGCGGTTTTTGCCTTTCCTTGCATCCCTCGACCTCACCGATACCGCGGAAGAGGCTTCCAGCTCCTTTAGTACGTCAGCACCAGAGGCTAACCGCGCAAACCAGTCATCTACATAAACTCCGCCTTGCGCTCCCGTACCCAGAATACCCGCAAGCGCATTACCCGCACCGCGCTCATCACAGGCGAGCGCCCGCAATAGGTCAGCCTTCTCCGGAGCAGCCCAGGCAATACTTTGAAAAGGAAAGAGTGTAATTAGGATATAAGATATTATTTGCAGTAGTCGCTTCTTCATTACGCACCTCGCCATGTTGGGTTTGCGAACAAAAGTTGCACCTAAGCTAAACATCTATATAAAAAAATTTAACTCCTACAGAAAAAAAATTCGCTTTTTATGCCTTCTCTGACACTATAAGTATAGCATTTACAAGAACTTTTGTCAAATAAATATTGCTGACTTTTTATTTGCTTACAATTATAAAAATAGTCATTTTTTTACTACTTTGACAAATTTGATCTTTCCTACCTGTATAATAAAGGAATCCTGCTTGGGTAAAACGTCCTTTATGCCAACTTTATTGCCATCGATCTTAACAGCCCCCTGCTCCAACAATCTGCGCGCGTCACTCTTGGAGGATGCCAAACCGGCTCCAAAGAGCAGTGTCAGCCAATCAGACGCTTCCGTATCGAATTCATACACCGTAATATCCTTTGGCGTCTCTTTTTGCCCAAATACCCGCTCAAATTCAGCTACCGCTTCTTTTGCCGCCTCTTCCCCATAATAAGCCTTAACAAGCTGATACCCCAGATCAACTTTAGCCTGTTTCGGGTGAAGCTGCCCGCTCTTAACTTTCTCTTCGGCTTCACTCTTCCCGCTCTTAGCAAGGGGCGTATCGGTCAAGAGCTCATAATACTTGAACATCGCTTCATCCGAAACTGACATCACTTTGCCGAATATATCTTTTGGCGCCTCATTAATACCTATGTAATTAGACAATGATTTCGACATCTTCTGGACGCCGTCCAACCCTACCAGAATAGGCATCGACATCACTATCTGTGCCTTCGCGCCGTAGCGTTCCTGTATATCACGCCCCATGAGCATATTAAATTTCTGATCGGTACCGCCCAGCTCGATATCGGCCTTGAGCGCGACTGAATCGTAGGCCTGGAATAAAGGATAGAGAAACTCGGAAAAAGAGATATTGTCGCCCTTCTTGTATCTCTTTGAGAAATCGTCCCGCTCGAGGATCCTCGCGACGGTCTGCTTCGACGCCAGGTCGATCAACTGCTCGACCGTCATCTTACTGAACCATTCGCTGTTGAAGCGGATCTGGGCCTTCTGCTCTTTCCCGTACTCTGCCCGCTCAATGAGCCGCTCCATCGTGATATTTAATATCTTGGAGACCTGTTTTTCATAGGTCTTGGCGTTATCGATGATCTCCTGGCGGGTCAGCATCTTGCGTGTCTTTGAGACGCCGGTCGGGTCGCCAATCATCGCGGTGTAATCGCCGATCAGGAAGATGACCTTATGCCCGAGCTCCTGGAAATGGCGCAGTTTGCGCAGCAACACCGTGTGCCCGAGATGGATATCGGGCGCGGTGGGATCAAAACCGGCCTTGACGACGAGCGGCGTCTTGGTCTCGATCGACTGCTTGATCTTTGCCGCGAGCTCATCGACCGTCGGTAATATCTCGACGGCGCCGCGCTTGATGATCTCTATCTGTTTTTCGACGGGTATGATCATGGTTCCTCTAGGAAGCATTCTAGCATCGACGGAAGGATTGTCAATGGAAAATTGGGAGAAAATACGGCGGGCGTTAGATCGCCATCGCCGCGGGGGCCGCGGAGGCCGGCAACAGAGGAACGGGCATCGCGGCTGGCCTGCCCTGTTCCGCGATCGCTCCGATAACACCGGCACCGACATTGGCGGCGTCATCTACCGTAAAGAGCGTGAGACGTCCCTGCTGCTCCCCAAGGTGTTCTGCGAGGGCTCCCTTAAATGCCTCCTGAAGGACCGGGTGATGCTCATAGACCCCCCCGAGAACTACCATATGA
>JBAWYO010000205.1:0-3118 GCA_037143495.1 Candidatus Omnitrophota bacterium
ATCGTAACCAGCGTTTTCTCGGTATGCTGACGGTCGAAAAAGTTCACGCGGATATGTCCGCGGCAAAGATCCCTCCCGAGTGGAAGAGCGCCGACATTAAAGAGGGCGATTCGGTCGCCCCGGCCAATTGAGCAGTGCCTACCATACGAATTTCCCCCGCAGAGCGGATACGCGGCGGTATCGAGGTCCCCGGGGATAAATCAATATCACAGCGGGCCATCCTTATCGGTTCGATCGCTGAAGGGACTACGATCGCGCATAATATCCTGATCGGCGAAGATTGCGCGCGCGCGATCGACGCATGCCGTGCCCTGGGGATCGAAATTGAAGAAGTAGTAACTGCCAATAACAAAAAACCAAAACTTGCGATCAGCGGAAAAGGTTTGCAGGGACTGACGAAGCCCGCGCGGGATCTTTACCTTGGTAATTCCGGGACCTCAATGCGCCTGGCGATGGGGATCCTTGCCGGGCAGGGGTTCGATACGGTGCTCCGGGGCGATGCTTCGCTCTCCCGGCGCCCAATGAAGCGGGTCGCGCTTCCGTTGCGTATGATGGGAGCGCGTATCACCCGCGCGGCCACCGCCGGAGATGCAGGCAATCGGCGGACCCGCAGCGATCTGTATCCGCCGCTGCGCATAAAGGGCAGCTATCCGCTGCGGGCGGTCAGGTATACGATGCCGGTAGCGAGCGCGCAGGTCAAGTCAGCGATCCTCCTTGCCGGTCTTTACGCCCGGGGGCGCACCGAAATCATTGAACCGATCCGCTCGCGTGACCACACCGAGCGCATGCTGCGTTCTTTCGGTCTTCAGGTTACGGTTACCAAGGCCGGTGTATCGGTGGAATCCGGGAGGCTGAAGTCTCCGGGGAATATCCGTATCCCGGGAGACATTTCAAGCGCCGCTTATTTTATGGTAGCCGCCCTCATCCTGAAGTCTTCGCGCGTAACGGTCAGGAATGTCGGTATAAACCCAACGCGCACCGGCATACTTACGATCTTAAGAAAAATGGGAGCCGATATACAGATTAAAAGCCATCCGATGACGGGCGGAAGATATGAGCCGGTCGCGGATATAACCGCGCGCTCCAGCAGATTGCGCGGCGTCCTGATCGGCCCCGAGATAATGCCGCGTCTCATCGATGAATTGCCGGCTATTATGGTAGCCGCGGCGCTTGCCCGTGGGGTTACGGTGATCCGCGGCGCGAGTGAGTTACGGGTCAAGGAAACCGACCGGATAGTCTCAATGTCGACTAACCTCAGGGGGATGGGTGCCGATATCGAGCTGGAAGGCGATACGATCGTCATCCGAGGAGTCGGAGAATTGCACGGCGCGTACGTAAAAAGTTTTGGCGATCACCGGACAGCGATGTCGATGGCTATTGCGGCGCTTGCCGCGCGCGGAAAAACGGTTATTGCGGACACGGCGTGCATTAGAAAATCGTACCCGGGATTTGAGGATGATCTCCGTAACCTCCTCTGCTGAAAAAGTTTGACAACAGGTGAAACAAACTGTTATAATCTTAAATATTCTCTTCTCCAAGTATCATTATGAATACGATCAAAAGATCATTCACGTTCGATAGGGTGGTTAAAAGGAGCAGACTATGAGCGGTGTCGGAGGGGTTGTATCTTTATTTTCCGGTCTGGTTAATAATATCCTTGGCCTTTTCTCATACGATATGGGCATTGACCTCGGTACCGCCACGACCCTGGTCTTTATTAAAGGCCAGGGGATCGTTCTCTGCGAGCCTTCCGTTGTCGCTATACAGAAGGGTACCAGCCATGTCCTTGCCGTCGGCGAAGAGGCAAAGAGGATGCTGGGCAGGACTCCCGGCAATATTGTCGCGATCCGCCCTATGAAAGACGGCGTTATAGCTGATTTCGAGATCACTGAATCGATGCTCCGTTACTTTATCCGAAAAGTCCATAAATCGAGGCATATGGTCCGGCCGCGGATGGTAATCGCGATCCCCTCGGGCATTACCGAGGTGGAAAAGCGCGCGGTCAAGGATTCGGCGCTGCATGCCGGCGCGCGCGAAGTCTATATGGTGGAAGAGCCGCTGGCGGCAGCGATCGGCGTCGGTTTGCCGATCCAGGAGCCGGCGGGCAATATGATCATCGATATCGGCGGCGGCACGACCGAGATAGCGGTCATATCGCTGGCGGGGATCGTCTTCTCGCGGTCGATACGGATCGGCGGCGATGAACTTGATGACGCGATAACGGAATATCTTAAGAAAACCTATAATCTTATGATCGGTGAGCGTACCGCTGAAGATATCAAGATGAAGATCGGGTCAGCGTACCCGCTTGACGAAGAGCTCACGATGGAAGTTCGCGGGAGAGATCTGGTAGCCGGATTGCCGAAGATGGTGATGGTTTCGAGCGAGGAGATCAGGGAGGCGCTTGCGGATCCGATATCGCAGATTATTGAGAGTGTGCGCATTACCCTTGAGCGTACGCCGCCTGAGCTTTCCGCAGATCTGATCGAGCGTGGTATCGTGATGGCGGGAGGCGGTTCACTCCTGAAAGGGCTCGATAAGCTTATTCAGGAGGAGACGGGTCTGCCGGTCCATGTTGCCGACGATCCGCTGACCGCGGTCGCGCTGGGCACCGGAAAAGTGCTGAGTGAGATCAGTTATTTGAAGAAGGTTACCGTTTCTCCGAAGTCGGAGATATAGTTACAGAATGATCGCACGGATCAAAAGACCGATCACGCGCTCCGGCCCGCGGAGGCGGGGGGTCTGCGTGATCGCCTGAGGGCCGTTGTGGTCGTTACATGAAAAATATCCGCAGTATCGTCATTGGATTTCTCCTTTTATCCGCACTTCTTTTTTTCGTGTATGCCAAGCCGAACCATCCGGGTAAAACCGGCCGTCCTGTCGCGCGCGTTTCTTTTCTTGACGTCGCGCGCATCCCCCTGAGATATGTCATTCGGTCATCCGGCGCTATCTATGATCTGGTAACGTTCCAAAACCGTTACGAAAAGAAGATCGCTCTGCTTGAAAAGAAAGTGGCGCTCTTAAAGAAAGCCGCCGTTGCGGTCCATGAAGTTACCGAAGAGAATGAGCGCCTGCGGTCGTTGCTCTTTTTTAAGAAGCGTTTCACCGGCCGGTCGAT
>JBAWYO010000206.1:0-3106 GCA_037143495.1 Candidatus Omnitrophota bacterium
GGGTCAAAGCGACCCGATCCTATGTACGTTTCGGCGATTCTCAGCGCGAGCGCGGTACACTGATCACGATGCGATGGGGGCGGTCTTATTTTGAAGAGCAGGCGCTTCACACTGATGCGGGAAGCGCAGGATCTGAGCATCTTGATAATGAGGCTGGTCTAATGCCTGAAGCGCTGGAAGTTGAGAGCTTTGTCCTGCGGCCGATGGCGCGGGATGAGCGGCCGGCGATACCGAACTTGTCGCGGATAGAGATGTTATTTGCTTATCTTACTCAGGAACAGCGCGATTTTATCGTGACGGGTCGGTACGCGCGCCTGGAATATCTCGGGAAGGCATATCGCAAGCTTAAAAAACGCGCGAAAGAGTACGGCTGGAGCGATAAAGCGCTGATCAACCATGTTTTTAAATTGGCGGATGTGCAGGAGGCGGTAGATGTATTGTGGGCCGAACATTCCCAGATTGGGATGGACGCTCTTCCCGTAACACTCGTCGCAGAGCGTACTTTTTCATTTAGCAGGTGTAAAAGGGCAAGCATGCCTATTCTGATGCGCCGCTGGCTCGATGAGGTAAAGCTTGAGTATGATGATTTTCGTATGAGGCCGTATGCAAAAAAACCCGGGTCTGCGAGCCAGACCGCTTTTTGGGTAGACGGCCGCTCCTATAGCATGCCGCCCCTGCTTGCAGGTAAATATCAGATAGTCTATTCGCGCGAAGGGACGCGCGCAAAAAGCATAGTTCTCTGCGGGGTCGACGACCCTACGGTTCGGCTTCGGGTGACCAGGGCGTCGTCGGGGATGCATCTTACGTTTACCGGTCCTGTCGGCGGCGATCGGATGAGTTCGCGTTTGCCGATCGACGTAAATGCGTTAGGCGTTGAAACGTCGGTCGCTTTTACCGCGTTCATGTATTCCGTGCTGGACATACCGCTTTCGTTCGCGCGCACGGATGAAACGCCCTCAGCGCGGGAAGCGGCGATCAGGGAACTGCTTCTCGCTGAAGGCAAGGCGAGGTCGTTCGGCAGGCCAAAGAAAGAGACGTGGACTAAGAATCGGCCGTGCAGGATCGGGTCATTTCTGCTATTTTTTCCGTCGTATTATTCGGGCGCTCTCGATGATTTCTTCAGCATGTCCGCTGACAACAAGTCAAATGGCAGAAGACTGCTTATCACGGATAAACAAGATCAGGATAATTATACTGTTCTCGAACTGCGGACGTCCGGTTCACGGGTCGAGCTTATCGAGTCGCGGACCGGTGCGGTGATCGTCTCTCGCCCTCTGCGCGGCGGCAGTACGAGGGTTAACGTAGAGGATATTCCCTCCTTTGCGCGCGTGAGCAAGCTTATCGATAAACGCGGCAAGAAGATCGAGCTGCGGGAAACCGAACGTACCAATGCGGCCTCTATAGTAGGGTTCGTCAAGGGGCGGTTCGCGTTTTGGCATGATGAACCGCTCTATCGATATCAGCTTGGGGTACGTTCCGGCAAGCGCGCGCGGTTGCGTCGACATCAGAGCTTTGTAGAGGCAAATCCGCTCGTTGTTTTTAATAAAAAAAAGACACAGGCGACGATCAGAGCCGTTCCTATCAGTGGTGGCGGGCATTATTTTACGATAGATGGTCTGGTTTGTGCGCGGACCGGCGTGTCGATCAAGCTGATGCCGGGAGATGTAAAAAAGGGAGCCCTGGCGACATTCAACCTGTCGGTTATCGCCGATGCGATAAAACCCGGAGGACCCCTCTATGGAAGGGTGATTGCCGATCCGGCGTTTCAGGAGCTCTTCTCCTATACCCATCCGCCCAGGAACGTTCGCCGCGCGCCGCGGATACGGCCATATATTTTCAATGTCGATGATTTAACGATCACACCTGATAGAACCAGCTATCTGTTGGCCGATCGTCCGATCGATGAACGCATGATCTTACGGACGCGTTTAGGTAAGCGGGTTGAGCTTGATTTCTCATTGATTATGAGTGGAGATGACCAGCTGGTTGCTTCGAGCGTCCTGCGGCCGGTTGCAACGGAAGAGCGGAGGGAACAGAGTAGAGAAAGTAATCAGATACAAAATCGAGTCCCGGCTATGGGGTCTGGTTCGGTTGTGGCCAGGTATGAGGGTTTGTATCGAGCTACCATATTTGATGCGCCGTATCTTTCAGATAAGATCGTGGTTATGCATGGAGATGGCAGCCGAAAATGGACGACAGTGCAGGTGAGGGAGATCACCGATATACCCGAACATGAACGGTTGGGCGTGGCACAAGCGTTCGAGAGGTGGTTTACCCATACGTACGATCATCCGGACGTTGAGCATGATGACGAGGTGCGGGAGTATATCGAATTTTTAAGAGGGGGCGTGGACGCTGTTTCTTCCCGGTTGATTAGGCGAAAGATTCATCGGGTCTATATCGCTTATGATCGTTATGTACGATCGGGCGAAACGTGTATTGATGTGGAGGGTTTCGTTCAAGTGCGGGATGATAGCGCTGGTACTGAAGGAGCACCCGCACGTCTCATAGATATCTGGGAGATAAGCCCGGAAAACCGCGATATTGATCATGATACATGGAAGGGCCGAGGAGAAATAAAAGAGAATTGTAGACATATATATGTTGGTTCCAACCTTTTTACGCATGTGCTTAATAAACAGTTAAAGATCGCCGGGGCACCTGTTATAACCGAATTAGTTACGGCACCTTCGGGCTACCCGAGGATGAATGAAACGGTTCCTGCGCAATGGAGGTATATTGAAGAAAAAAGTGCGGCAATGGTGGCTATGCTTTTGCAGGCAGCAGAACGGCGTGATGAGGGGGCTACTCAAATACTTAATAAGGTGATCGTGGCGCCTCGTTTGATTACGGCTCGAGATGATGAAAGTGATTTGTCTATCAATGCTGCTGTTCTGCGACCCATGGCAATTGCGCTGCGAAAGAGGACCCTCAGCTACGAGGTTTCATCTCGCAGTAGCCTCGTGGTGGGCCCTGGCGAAAAACTAAGGCCCCTGGCGCGGGTGGAGCGGGCGGGGGAATGTAGGGCTGGATCTTGATAGTTTTGCGCACTGTGCGCTTGGGGGTGGTCGACCGCGAGCTCGTTGACTTCTTAGTGGTCGACTTG
>JBAWYO010000207.1:0-3103 GCA_037143495.1 Candidatus Omnitrophota bacterium
GGTCAGGAGCGGACTGCGTACATGACAGATAGTATGCACATAGAGATCGTATTCACCGCACGCTCCCGCGCGCAGCGGCGCTACCGGCTTATCATCATAATCGAACAACATGGTCTTATTCCTGATCACTCTATTGAGCGCGGCCGTGCCGACCTGCGGAATAATTCCCACATTGGTATACGCGATCCTGAAATGGCTGTACTGTGCCGCCAGCCGCGCTCCCCGCAGATACGTGATCATAGCCTCCGCAGGCGTCGTCCGCTGGCTGGTCGCGATCAGATAATGCCTGTTCGCGATCTGGTTTTTTTCGCATAACGCCACAAATTCCTCTATATGCGCGAACGTATACGGCAGGTGCTTAATAGCCCTGATATCCCCGTCGATAAATGCGTCGCTGCCGACCACGATCTCGGGAGCGCCGAGGAAAATATCCCGATATGACGCGATACGCTCAAGCAGAGATTCGTTCACGCGCAGACCACCTGCATCGTCCCGCGGTTCAAGAAAACTCATAATGCCGGTCTGTAGCTCTCCGATCCTGACCTTGAGTCCCGCGGCGCGCCAGAGATCGCAGAGCGTGAAGAAGCGCTCAGGCCTTTGCAATATATTATCGTCATGTAACCCTATCGACCATTCCTGCGGACCGAATTGCTCGCCGGTCTCAGCCTCGATCTCAATCAGCCGGCGCTGATACGCACGCGCTATCTCGATGACCCGCTCGGGCGACATGCCGCGGTACGTCGTCCCCCCTCCGGTAACACAAAAATCACATCCTCCCCACTCACATCCTTCGCCCGTCAGCAGGGAGAGCGGACCGACAATATCCTCTTTCTTTAAGAACGAAAAATCAAAGGGCCGCGCGTTGATATCCGCTTCGCTTGCGCGATTAATATGGAGTAGCTCCCCTATATGCGTATAGTCACCGGCTCTGAGGAGTGTGCCCGGATGGCGCTGGCCGATCGCGCAGAGCAACTCCGGCGCCGGTTGTTGCGGCAACGAGAGAAGGTCATCCAGCAGCGGGATCAGTCCTTCTTGCGTATCGGCATTCCCCCGATAGACGCAGTTAAGCTCGGGCAGGTGAGCGGCAGCGTGTTCGGGCATGATCGTCGCCAGCGGCCCGCCGCCGATGATGATCAGGTCCGGTTTTATTTTTCGTAAGCGGGCGGTCAACTTTTGCAGCTCTTCCGTGTAGGCTTCATACATCGTCAGGCAAACGACATCAACACCCGCAAGTTCTTTTCTGAGCATCGCCTCCAGGATGATCTCCTCGTCTTCCTCTTTTTGAAGCCTGCTGATCTGAACCCCATAGCCGGCATTCTTAATGAGACCGGCAAGAACGACCGAAGTCGACATGAGAGGAGAGTAGTTCCTCGATACCGCGTTAAACGGATTATCGAATACCAGAACCTTGCGATGACTACGCTCTTCCGCGGAGAGCGCCCGCCGGCCTGACGCACCTTGCGGGGGCGCCACTTTCTTCTGCGCCGGCAATGAGGCAGCATTTCTGGCGAACTCGCTCCTTTGCGATAAAGGCTCATACGCGAGAAACGCCGGGGTCATGAAGACTTCAACACCGCGCTCATCAGAACTCCTGATACAAAAATGCGCACCCTGCACCCGGTTATCCTCCCCTGCCGGGGGCAACTCATCAACCACAAGAAAACGCGCTCCGGCAATATCCCGCCGCCCCTCCACAACCATCGCCAATGAAAATGATTTCACCGCTCTGACGATCGAAGCTTCCGAAGGCCGCTCTCCTGTTACCTGGATCTCGACCAGCCAATCGCCCGGGAACCCGCTCGGATCGTGGAGTAACTGGCCGTTTTCGTCGCGCGCATAGAAATCGAACTCAACCGTATTTGTTTGCTTAAGCTCCCGTAACGTTTCTTCAATATCTATCACGCTCAACGCGGGTAGGGGCCTGCGTTCGCCGCTCGCCACCGGCCGCAGCACGCTGCTCGCGGACAATTGGGCGACCATCTCATAAGAAAGATCGTCAAGTTCCCCCGGCGGATAGTCAGGAAACGGATGGCTCTCAAACCATTTTTTATCCCAGGTCATCCCGACGCTATATCTTTGCGTCTGGCCGCAGGGACTGGAATGCCAGCGGCGCTTACCCTCTTTGGTGGTAACGGTCCTGAACTGCTCACGCCCGTCAATGATCTCTACGGTTCTCGGGAACATGGTAATCGAATAAAATCCGTATCCGCTCAATTCCCGCACACCTCTTCGGTAGGCGTTGTGAACGCGCATGCTCCACTCGAAACACTCGGGAACGGTCGGACGCATTAGAGCTGTGGAAAATTGCCCCTCTAGTAATCCTGTTTTGTTGATAACCTTTACGGCGAGAAGATCATTCCCGGTGATACGTACCTCAACCCGACCGCCACCACCATACATGATCGCATTCATAACCGCTTCATAGATCGGCATGGTGATCGCGTTGCTGGGCATTCGTATCGTCCGCGTTGGCCCTGACCAGGTAAGATAGGTGCTATCCTGCGCGCTTGTCCACCGCAGGCGATTCATGACAACCGCGTAGAGATCATTAGCGATCTTCAGAGCTTGAGGCATTGCAGCCCTTCGCGGGACCTGGAAGAACCATGTCAGCGAATGAAGTCCTTTAAACGTTTTTGAATATATCGGCAGGGCTTCCTGCTCGCCCGCAGCAAGTGCACGCAAGACCTGCACTGAAGCGCAAACCGGCTTTATGGCCGCGCGCGGCCGCAGGGCAGAAACTTCGCACCAACCCGCCTGCTGCCAGGAGAGGAGCGCGAGGATGCTAACAGCTATGAAATGTATGACTTTTTTATTCATCTTATACCGAATTCATCTCCGCACGATCTCCCCCAGTCGATACCGGTATCTGCCTTCCAGGAAGCTGCAATCCCTGAGGGAAAAATCTCGCTTCCAATGCCGCAACCGCCTCCTGGGAACGCTTTGTCAAGCTATCCCAGCACTCATACCGCAAAAGACCGAAGGTAACACGTAAACGCATATCTTCGTCGACCAGCAACTCATCGAGCGTATCATACGGCGAAGCAAAGACCGATATTCGTTGCGCATACTCCGGATCGATCCGGAGTATGCGCAACGAATATCG
>JBAWYO010000208.1:0-3063 GCA_037143495.1 Candidatus Omnitrophota bacterium
TGACAGGCTCGACCTCGCCTCGGATACGGCATGTCGGGAGCGGTTGGCCGATGTGGCGGCAGGGATCTGTCAGCGTGTGGTGCAGGGGGTCATCGCCGAGGCGCGGACGCTTGATAGCGCCGGCACCTGGAGAGCGGCGGATGAGCGCTTGGCGTTGGCCGATGCATTCCTGGTCTCCGGCGAAGTAACTTTCGCGGCGCCGGGGGGCAGATTAGCGCCCGCGCAGCGCGAATTAAGCGAGTATCGTGCTACGGGCCGGGCGCAGCTTATTGCCGATAATCTATCCGCGCAACTTGCGGCGTTCCGCGCGCGGATACTTGCGCATCAAAAACGCGATGAAGTTACGATTAATTACGATACTATGAGTGAAGAGGAGATAGCGACAGCGTCTGAGTCGGCCACCCGCCACGCGGAAGAGTGGGCAGAACGCACCTTTCAGCCCTTTCATGACTTGACGCAAGAGATCGGAAACCTTTTTTTACGTATACAAGGATTTACCGACCGGTTTGAATTACCACGCCCGGAAGCGTTTGGCGGCCGGCTGCGCGGCGATATTGTTTCGGTCGTCGACGCGTACGTGCCGGTCGCTTTTGATATGGTGACGAATCTGGATGATAATGGTCTTCATATCGAGTTAACCTCTATGTTGGACCTCGCCGCCAATCTTTTCGGTACGATCACTGAAGCGCCCGATGCCAAAGAATTGGTTATTATCGATCTCGAAAGGATCAAGGGCGAGGGGGTCCGCCTCTTAAGAAATGCCACCGAGAGCGGCAGAACTCTGATCGCCGACGAGAGAGGGTTTTTAGTATGGGCCGGAGCTGTTTCAGAGGAGGGTATGCTTGAACGCTCAGCAGGATCGGAAGGTGTGATCGGTTCTACGGCGCAGATCATGGCGTTGGTCCGTTATTCCGAAATAAAATTAAAGAACCCAAAAGATGATTCTGAAAGGGTATTCTATGAGCGTTTACGGCGGCTTGCTGAAGTGGCGCGTTTACGCCAGCAGCGGGCCTGTCAGAGAGCAAAGATTTTGCCTCTTGTAGGAGCTGTGGCGGGATCTGGGCAGAGCTTAGTTCTTGCTAGAGAGGTTGAGCGCGGCATATAGGAGGCATTGTCCGGGAGTCCAAAAATTGCCTTGACAGCGGCAGGCAAGTATAGTATACATATATATACCATTGCAGTGTATAAAAGTGGGTGAAATTACCCGCTTTTTTTTGGCTCTTTTTTTCAGGATTACATCGAGCACATAACCATAGGTTCATTTCTGTGGAAACACTAGAGAAGATACAGGAAATAGTCTCTAACCTCATTCAAGAAAAAGAGTTAGAGCTCGTAGACCTGATATTCAGGCGGGAAGGGGCGTCAAAAGTTCTGAGGCTCGTCCTGGATAAAAAAGGCGGTATTTCGATGGATGAATGCGCCTGGGCGAGCAGCAGGATGGGGGAATTGCTTGATGCCGGTGACGTGATCCCCGAGCACTATCTGCTGGAGGTCACTTCGCCGGGGCTCGACAGAACCTTAAAGACGACGAAGGATTTCGCGTGGGCGCAGAGGAAAGATACGCCGGTTAAGATCATCACCTATGGGCCGGTCGAAGAGGCGCGTGAGCATATCGGCGCTATCAGGGCCTGTGATGAAGAGAAGGTAACGATCGCGCTCAAAGGGTCGGAAGTGGTAAGGACGATACCCCTGAAAATGATAGCGAAGGCGCACCTGGACTTTGAGATCAAAAAAACAGATAAGTAACGAGGAGAGAGGTTTACAATGAGCAAAGAAGAATTATTATCGATCATGGATTACATAGAGCGGGAGCGGGGCATCAACAAAGAGGTCCTCTTCCAGTCGCTTGAGTCGGCGCTCGCCAGCGCCGCGCGCAAGATCGTCGGCAAACATACCGAGGATATCGTCGTGACGGTCGATCGCGAGACCGGCGAGATACTCGTCAAGGCCGAGGGTAAAGAGGTCAAGAGCGAGGAGTTCGGCAGGATCGCCGCCCAGACCGCGAAACAGGTCATTATCCAGAAACTGCGCGAGGCCGAACGCGACGTTATCTATGAGGATTATCAGACGAAGGTCGGCGGGATCGTCAGCGGTAGCGTCCACCGGTTCGAGAAGGGCGACATGATCGTCGATCTCGGCAAGACCGAAGGTATTCTGCCGCGCAGCCAGCAATGCCCGCATGAACGCTACAAGCAGGGCGAACGGGTCCGCGCCTATGTCCTTGAGGTCAAGAAGGGGCAGAAGGGGCCGCAGGTCGTCCTCTCACGGACCAATAACGGTTTTGTGAAGAAACTTTTTGAGCTCGAGGTTCCTGAGATCACTGAAGGCATCGTCGAGGTACGCGCGATCTCGCGCGAGCCGGGCGAACGGACCAAGATCGCGGTCTTCTCAAAAGAAGAGAAGGTCGATGCCGTCGGCGCGTGCGTCGGCGTCAGGGGCCAGCGGGTCAAAGGTATCGTCAATGAACTTCATAACGAGCGGATCGATATTGTCCGCTGGAGCGAGGATATCAAGGAGTACGCGAAGACCTCCTTAAGCCCCGCGGAAGTCATGTCGATCAACGTCAAGCGCGAAGCAAAGCGGCTTGAGGTCGTTGTCGCCGACGAACAACTCTCACTCGCGATCGGCAAGCACGGCCAGAATGTCCGTCTCGCCTCGAAGCTGGTCGGGTGGGAGATCGATGTCCGCTCCAAGTCGCAGGTTGTTGAGAGCAAGACTGAAGCGGTGAAAGATGTCCTGGCCTTCACCGATGAGGGTGCCGCTACGGACGCGCCGGCGGAGGGTTCCCCGATCGAAAAGATCGACGGCGTCGGCAAGAAGACCGCGGGGATCCTGCGTAAAGCCGGGTACGATTCTATCGAGAAGATCACCGCAGCTACGGTTGAAGACCTGGTAAAACTTGAGGGGATAGGGCAGAAGACGGCCGAAAAGATCATTAAATCCGCCGGCAAGACCGCATGACGATCACCTGCGAGAAAAGAGACTAGACCTATGGTCATAAAGAAAAAAGCAGAGAAGCCCGATAAAGACGAGAAAAAAACTAAGACGGTAAAAGCGCCGAAG
>JBAWYO010000209.1:0-3059 GCA_037143495.1 Candidatus Omnitrophota bacterium
GTTATTAAAAATATCTCTTCGCGCGAGATTTCGCTTCCTTTTTCTTTTGCGGCACGGCTGGGGGGGTGGTGGAACACCTTTGACGTTGCGCCTGATTCAACGATCGAGAGTTTTTCGCCCGGTCGCGAGATAACCTACGATGTGGGATATCTGCCGCTGGCGCCGGGGGATAACAGTCTGGAGATTTTTTCTGCAGCGGCGGACCATACCGCGAATGTATCCCACGAAGCGTCTCGTTACCTCTTTACCTGTCATCCTCACATCGAAAGCCCCATGGCGGATATTACGGTCAGCGATATCGCCTTGAAGCAGTCAAGCGATATTGAAGGGGGGCCGATCTCGGTTGAGGTAACAATAACGAATCGCGGAGATGGTCTCCCCGAATGTAAAGATGAGAGCGTCAGCGGTCATTTCGTGCGTACGATACTTGAGTATCGCTTCCCGGGAGGAGCGCGCTGGTTTGAAGCCGGCGTCAGCGAAGACGATCTGCGTACGATCACACCCGGCGGTTCCACGGTCCTTACGATCCGGTCAGGCCCGCTCGCGGGCGGCGACTACGAATTTAGGGTGATCGCTGACCAATGGGCTGCGCTCAGGGACCGGGATCGCTCGAATAATATGATCATGAAGATGCTTTCAGTGCGACGCTCGCCGCTCGAAATTCTGCGCTTTTCTCCCGCGCGGCAGGGTAGGGGCGGCAGCGTGAATATCCGCGTTAAGGGGTTGCCGGCCTTCGGCGGAGCTTCCGGCCGGTTTCCGATAACCGTCCGTTTCGGTGATGCGCCCGCCGTGGTCGCGGCGTGCGTACCGGCAGGTGATCGCGAGCATGAGATTACCGTGATCGTTCCCGATGATGCCCGTACCGGCCGCATTACCATTGAAGGGAATATGACCCACGTTCAAACAAAGAGCGAGATCGAGATCTTCGGCGTTCCGGCGGTTCTGAGCCTGACGCCGGATGCAGCGTGCATCGGAGAGGAGATCGCGATCGCCGGCACTCATTTTATCGCATCCGCCGATGACGGCGGCGCCAGCATCGTGCATTTTACCGCCGCGGGCGGCGGCGCGAAAGAAGTTCATCCCGACCGCGTGGAAGAAAGCAGGATCGTCGTCACGATTCCCGAAGGCGTCGTGACAGGTCCAGTGAGCGTTAAAACCGGTATCGGCGGACGTTTCTTTTTATCCGGAGCCGGCCCGAACCTTACGGTGCTGCCGAGGATCGACGTTGTTAGGCCTGCGATCGCCTCTCCGGGCGAGAGGTTCGCGATCAGAGGCGCGGGCTTTGTGCCGGGAACGCTGGTCTATTGCGGCGATGTCCCTGCGCCCATCATCAGCTGTGAATCAAAAACGATCATTTGTATCCTTCCCCAGATCAGCGGAGAATGTATCGTGAAAGTCGTAAATCCTGACGGGCATACCTGCGCCGCTTCGGTGAGCGCTCTCGCGGCGGAGCCCGGGCCTGGACCGGAGCGATCATGACGCCCGATGTCCGTACTCCCGCCGAAGTAGCGGACGATGGCGTGAGCATTGAAAAGATCGTCCGGACGCGGCGCCGGACCCTTTCGATAGAGATCGACGCGGATGGCTTGGTCGTTGTCAGGGCGCCATTGTCGGTTGGTGTGGGACGTATTCGGCAGATCGTTAATCTGAAACGTTCGTGGATCGAGAAGCGGCAGCGGATCGCCCGCGACCGGTACCCGCAGACGCTGGCTAAAACGTGTCGTGAGGGGGAAGCGCTTCTTTTTCTCGGGCAACCGTATGAGATCCGGGCCGTCGATGAGGCGCCGGGGCCGCTCTCCTTTGACGGCGCGTTTCGGGTGCTGCGTTCTGATCTGTGCCGCGCCCGGGAATTAATGGCGCGCTGGTACCGGGAGGAAGCCTTTCGTACGATCGCTGAAAGGGCTTCATGGTACGCGGCACAAACTAATTTACGGTATCGCGGCATCAGGGTTACTGAAGCGAAACGTCGCTGGGGTTCATGTAATTTCGGCGGCGATCTTTCTTTCAGCTGGCGGCTGATCATGGCGCCCCTGGAAGTTGTCGACTATGTGGTGGTGCATGAGCTGGTCCATCTTGAAAGAAAAGACCATTCGCGCATTTTTTGGGCGCGCGTCGCTCAGATACTACCCGAGTATTATCTGCGGAGAAAATGGTTGCGGGAGAACGGACACCTGCTTGTTCTGTGACGGCGTTTTTTTACCGGTAAGGTAATTCTTATGGAACAGTTTATCTGTCTTGAACTTTTGGTCGGTAAAGAGAATCTAAAGAAGGTCAGATGCAGCCGCATTGTCGTTATCGGGCTTGGCGCGGTCGGCAGTTACGTCGTTGAAGCGCTCGCGCGATTCGGTGTCGGCAATCTGCGTCTCGTTGATTTCGACCTGATCAAGGAGAGTAACCTGAACCGTCACCTGCACGCGTTGACCTCGACGATCGGCAGATCGAAAGCGGCGCTGGCGAAAGAGCGCGTTCTTGATATCAATCCGCGGTGCAACGTTGAAGCTCTCGAGATCTTTGCAGCCGCTGACTCGATAGATCGCATACTGGAAGGGAAACCCGATCTTGTTATCGACGCGATCGACTCGCTCAACCCGAAAGCGCAGGTGCTGAGCGCATGCTATGAAAAGGGGATCAGGGTCATCTCATCCATGGGAGCGGCGACGAGGACCGAGCCGTTCATGCTGCGCACCGGTGATCTCTATGATACCAGGAACTGTCCGCTTGCCAAAAGACTTAGAGGGCTTTTGAAGAAGAAGGGCGTCGGTCGCGGCATTATCTGTATCTCTTCGGAGGAGACGCGCAATATGGATGCGATCGATACGGAGGGGGTTGTACCATCAGAGGATGAGTATCTTCGGGGGCGGCGTCGCAAAAAAATGGGTAGTCTTCCGACCATTACCGGTATCTTCGGTTTGTTAGTCGCTCATGTCGCGCTCGATATGCTCTGCGGAGGATTGCGGAAGGGGAACCGTTGTTGAGCGCGTCTATATTTTTTAAAGAAGGAGTCGATTCATACCTCGCGGATCTCGATGCTGCATCCGGCGTGATCGGCGGTTTTACCA
>JBAWYO010000210.1:0-3044 GCA_037143495.1 Candidatus Omnitrophota bacterium
CAGCGCGGCTGCTTGCAGCGGAAGCACAGCTGCAACGCCTGCTGATCCCCAAGGATCCGCACGACGACGGCAACATCTACCTGGAGATCCGCGCGGGCACCGGGGGGCTCGAGGCCGGCATCTTTGCGGCTGATCTTTTCAGGATGTATTCGAAATATGCCCAGAAGCAGGGATGGCAGCTTGAGGTTATGAGCTCTAATCCCAGCGAGAAGAACGGTTTTAAGGAGATCATTTTTTCGATATCTGGCAGCGGCGTCTATAGCCGTCTTAAATTGGAGAGCGGTACGCACCGGGTCCAGCGCGTGCCTGAAACCGAGGCGAGCGGGCGGATACACACCTCGGCGGCGACGGTCGCGGTCCTGCCTGAGGTCGAAGAGAAGGATGTGACGATACGGACCGAGGATCTTAAGATCGACGTCTTTCGGGCGGGTGGCGCGGGCGGCCAGCATGTCAATAAAACGGAGTCGGCGGTTCGCATTACGCATATTCCGACGGGCGTTGTCGTCTCCTGCCAGGATGAGCGTTCGCAATACAAGAACAAAGAGAAAGCGCTGCGGGTGCTGCGCGCGCGTATTTACGACGCGAGCCGTGCCGAGCAGGAGAAGAAGATAGCTAAAAACAGGAAAGAGCAGGTCGGTTCAGGGGACCGCAGCGAGAAGATACGGACCTACAATTTTCCCGATAACCGGGTAACAGATCATCGCATCGGGTTTACGCTGCACGCGCTTACACAGGTGCTTGAAGGCGACATCGATAAGATCATTGACGCTTTGCTGCAGGAAGAGAAGAAGCTTAAGCTTGGCATCGCAAAAGATGCCCAGGCGGGATAATGGTTGCCATGGAGATGGCCGGCGCAACGGCGACTCCCCGCGGGCTCCTGAGCGCAGCAGCGCGGTACATTGACCTGCGCGATGCGGAGATCTTATTATCGTATATGTTGCGTATGAACAGGGCAGAGCTCTACGCTGACCAGATAGCTCTCCCTACGGAGAAGATTCGCCGGTACGAACGGTTGGTCAAAGAGCGCTTCGGCTCAAGACCGCTGCAATATATTCTTGGTTCTGTTGAGTTTATGGGCCTGGATATGATCGTTGATGAAGGCGCGCTTATTCCGCGTCCTGAGACAGAACTCCTGGTAAAGCAATCAGTTGCGATAATAAATAAGATCCGTCAACCGGCAGGTTTTGCCGGGGTAAGAGTACTCGATCTGTGTACCGGTTGTGGTGTCGTAGCAATATCCTTGACAAAGATCATAAGTGATTGTAAAATAATGAGCTCTGACATTTCTCCTGAGGCACTTGATCTTGCCAGGAGAAATGCGCGCGTTCATTGCGTTTCTGACAGGATAACATTTCTGCACAGTGATCTTTTTGAGCGCATGCCGGCGGTAACATACGATCTTATCATCGCGAATCCGCCGTATATAGCCTCTGCCGAGATAGCGCGGCTGCAGCCGGAGTTGCGTTTCGAGCCGCGGCAGGCGCTTGACGGCGGCCCGGACGGGCTTGCGATACACCGGCGTATCATCGCTGAAGCTCCCGCTCATCTAGCGGCGAATGGTTACGTTGCGCTCGAGATCGGGCATGATCAGGCCGGCGCTATTGAATCGCTTTTTTTGAATCGTGGATTTGATAATATAGAACACATATTAGACGATAATAACATTAAGAGGGTCGTGACTGCGCAATGGATAGATTAGTCATCGAAGGCGGGAAAAAACTTTCAGGCACCGTTACCATCAGCGGCGCGAAGAACGCGTGCCTGCCGATCATGGCGGCGACACTGCTTGCGGACGGCAAATGCGTGATCAGGAATGTGCCGTCGTCGCTGCGCGACATACAGACGATGCTCAAGCTCCTCAAGGCGCTGGGGATGAAGGTATCGCTCGACGGCACGGTGGCGGTCATAGAGCCGACGCGCGAGCGAAAGACGTTCGCTCCCTACAAGCTGGTCAGCACGATGCGGGCGTCGGTCTGTGTCCTCGGGCCGCTCCTGGGAAGGATGCACCGCGCTGAGGTATCGTTCCCCGGCGGGTGCGTGATCGGGCCGCGTCCGATCGACCTCCATTTCAAAGGGCTCAGCGCCCTCGGGGCGAAGCTTAAGATCAATAAAGGTTATATCGTCGCCGAGGCTAAGTCGCTTCACGGCGCGAACATATATCTCGGCGGACATTTCGGTTCCAGCGTCCTTGCGACGGCGAACACGATGACGGCCGCGGTCCTGGCTCGGGGAAAGACCGTCATTGAAAATGCGGCCTGCGAACCCGAGGTACAGGACCTTGCCGAGTTCCTGATCAAGATGGGCGCCAGGATCAAAGGCCAGGGGACGCCCCGTCTCGAGATCGAAGGCGTCAAGCGTCTCGGCGGAGCAGACCATACGGTCATCCCCGATCGCATCGAGACCGGCACGTACATGGTAGCCGCGGCGATCACCGACGGCGATCTCTTTCTGCGCAGCGCCCGGCTCGAACATCTGACCGCGCTCATCGATAAATTATCTGATGCCGGCGTCGCGGTGACCCAGACGAAGTCGGGGGTCAGGGTGCGGCGCGCGCGGGCGTTATCGCCGATCGATGTTACGACGCTGCCGTATCCGGGTTTTCCGACCGATATGCAGGCGCAGATGATGTCGCTGATGACGACGACCCAGGGGATAAGTGTGATCACCGAGAAGATCTACCCGGAACGCTTTATGCATATAGGTGAAATGAACCGCATGGGGGCGCAGATCCATCTGGAAGGCGCCAGCGCGATCGTCCGCGGGATCAAACGGTTGAGCGGAGCGGAAGTCATGGCGAGCGACCTTCGGGCATCGGGAGCGCTCGTACTTGCGGGTTTGGCGGCGCAGGGGCGCACGTCGATCTCCAGGATCTATCATCTTGACCGCGGGTATGAACATATCGAAAAGAAACTTTCAGGGATCGGGGCCAGGATCTGGCGCGAGAGAGAGACGTAGACGTACGGCGGGAGTGGTGCCGGGATAAAAAAGGAGAGATGCGATGGCGGTAGTTATACGAATGAAGAGGATGGGTACGCTTAAGAAAC
>JBAWYO010000211.1:0-3026 GCA_037143495.1 Candidatus Omnitrophota bacterium
CGCGGGTTTTCACGTCCCGCTCACCGGTAGTGCCGCGCCACCCGTAAAAATCACTTTTCTATTTTTGAGAATTTACCGACTATTGACTAAAAGTCATTTCCCGCTATAAATATCATCTTTACGCAACGCGAACTTGATAATGAAGAAGACAACGACGCTGACGACGAAGAAGTTGAGCAGCGCGCCGATGACCGCGCCGATCTTGAGCTGCGCGTGGCCAACGTTCAAGACGATCTGCTCCCAGCGCTTGTCACGAAAGAAGAGCTCAAGCACCGGCATCACGAGCCCGCCGATGATCGCGGAGATCAGCGCGGCAAATGCCTGGCCTATCACAATACCGATCGCTACCCCCAGGATGCTCTGCGACTTGATGAATTGAAAGAACTCCTCGCGCACGTGCTTATGCAATTCCCTGATATCATTTTTCATCATAGCACCTCAAATACTTTTTCCCGTGAGGTCTGCCCCTTGATCAGCATCACCTGCGAGGGCGGAATGTGGAAATGGTCAGCGATCGCCCTGATCGCGGCGTCATTGGCCCTGCCCTCGACGGGCTTCTCCCTGATCCAGACCGCATAATGGTCCTGGTCTATTTTTTCGACCCGCTGCTGTTTTGCGTTGGGTTTCACTTTAACACAGATACGCATGATCATTCACCTATTATTTTCACCAGAACCCGTTTCTTACGCTGTCCGTCAAACTCCCCATAGAATATCTGCTCCCAGGGTCCGAAGTCAAGCGCTCCTTTGGTGATCGCGACAACAACCTCCCGCCCCATGATGGTTCGTTTCAAGTGCGCGTCGCCGTTATCCTCACCGGTCAGGTTGTGACGGTATTTGTCCTTCCCGTACGGTGCCAGCTTCTCGACCCACTGCAGAAAATCCTGGTGAAGACCGCTCTCGTTATCGTTAATGAAAACGCTGGCGGTGATATGCATGGCGTTGACGAGGCACAGTCCTTCCTTGATGCCACTCTTCGCCAGCGCCTCCTCAACTTGAGGCGTAATGTTCACGATGTCGTAGCGATTTTTCGTGTTGAGCCAGAGGTATCCGGTGTGGGATTTCATAATAACCTCTCAATCTGCTTTTTGCAATCTAACAATCTTAGTGCTTTAGACTTGACTTGCCCCCTGTAATGCGCTTTTTCTTTCTGCCCCTATCCGCCTTATTGCATCAATGGTAACCGGTTGCGTTCTATCCTGGTACCATTCCCATGTTTTCCTGAACCGATCATTCATTTGGGGTTTACGGCCAACCACCGCGATTGAAGTCTTTCCTATCCTTCGCTCCCAATCAGACACCTGCTCCGCAGAAAGATTGTTCACTGTTTTCCTGATCAGCCCGAGAATACGAGGGTCATCTATCTCCGCTTTCGCCAACCGCTTCAGATGCTCTGTTAATTCGTAACAAATCAAACCTTTGATGATCAGTTCTCTCTTCTGCGACTCATTAAGAGTATCTTGCATGTACGAATAAAGGTTAAGGGGATCCAGCTCGTCAAGATTGCTCTCATCAAACGATTCCCGGCATTTAATGCCGTGCTGGGATGGAAGTGGCCCAAGCCATTTGCGGTGAAGTTTTCCGCGTATGACAATGTTCATGGCAACCCCGCCATTATCCAGTATTGCTTTTCTGATCATCTCGAAATACTCACTATCACGACGTAAGCAGTAGCTACTTTCATCGCTTAGATATTCTTTATATATTTTTACCATCCCATTCACATCACCGGCAACTCTGGAAAAAAGTATTTTATCCATAACCTTATTCATTAACATATAAAAGAGCCACCCATCAAACGAAGTCTCCTCAACCCGCACGGCAACATTTCGTTTCCCTCGCTGTTGCAGGACCCAATCAACCGCTGCCTTATAATAAGGTGTAACAGACACTTTGCCCGAAAATATTTCATCCGTAACTGACTGAGTGCGCTGCAGATACTCAGAATACTTATCTTTGAGCCATGCTATGGCCTTCACAAGATCATCGCCGTTTTGCTGTTTCGCTGTAAGCGCAAACTCCCAACTCACGGTCCTATTTCTAATCGTGAGCGGGAAAACCCTGTCCAGCTCGGCAAAGGTAGACGGAAAATTAAAAGGAGCCCCGAGTTCAAGCCAGAGAACAACCGGACGCGAAGACTCGACAGCTTGCAGCATCGTATCCGCTTGACGCAACGAATCGCTCATGAGCTCAACTTGAAACAATGGATCCTGAGACGCTACAGAATGCTGGTCGTATATTACCCCCAACGGTTCTGAAAGCGGCGTAAAAACTTGTCTATCCAAGAAAGCTGGCGGCCTCAAGGATCGGCTCAATAAACCATAATCCTTCAACGAACCAATCATATAATTAACCGAAGTGCCAGAGGTAGCTTGGGCCTGCGAAGCGCAGAGGAAAAAGATCAGGATTATACCCTGCACTGCCATATTGACCCGGCTTTGCTTGTTTTTGATATTTAACCAAAAATATTGCGTATCCGATCTCATGCTTATCCTTATTCCACCGTTCATATCCTCTGTAGCCTGAACTTGAATCTGGGCATCCTGACGCATTGGGTTCTAATCATCCATGAAAACCGAACTCGTAATATGCATGCTGTTAACAAGGCATAGCCCTTCTTTGACCCCGCTCTTCGCCAGCGCCTCCTCGACCTGATGGGTAATATTGACGATCTCGTAGCGGTTTTTGGTATTGAGCGAGAGGTAATCGGTATATGTTTTCATTTTTAGATATATGCTTCAGCAAGCCGCATCGAACGGCATCTTTCGGCTTCGGTAGGGATCGCTAACTGCGGGGTCACGACGATATATGAGAGTCCTCTCTGGCGAAAACCGTGTAAAATAGCGGGGGCATGCAGGCCGCCGACGACAACGGCAGCGACCCCGCCGCTGCCCGCCCTGATGCGAGCCAGTGAAATATCAGCATACGGGATATCCCGTTGACGCGCGAGCTGGTAGAAAGTGCGGGCACGCTGGAGCGATTGTGCAAGGCCCCGCGCGTCGAGGCGGAACTGCCCTCCAAGGCGAC
>JBAWYO010000212.1:0-2942 GCA_037143495.1 Candidatus Omnitrophota bacterium
GTATCGCCGTCCATGCTGAAAACAGTATCGGTTATAATGATCTTTTTGCGCGACGCCGCCGTCTGCTGCAGCGCCTTTTCGAGCGCCGCCATATCCCGGTGCGGATAGCGGACGAATTCGGCGCGACTCAAGATGATCCCGTCGACAATGGAGGCGTGGTTGAGTTTGTCGGAAAAAATGATATCGTCCCGCCCCGCGAGCGCGGCGATCGTCCCGGTATTGGCGGCGTAACCGCTGTTAAAAACGAGCGCGGCTTTCTGGTGCTTAAAACGCGCGAGGCGCTCCTCGAGCTGCTCGTGGAGGCGCAGGTTGCCGCAGACGAGCCGCGAGGCTCCCGTACCGACGCCGTAGCGCTCGATGGCGGCTATCGACGCCTTCATAAGACGCGGGTCGTTGGCGAGGCCGAGGTAATTATTGGAACAGAGGTTGAGAGACGCGCGCCCGTCGACCGTGACCCGTGCCCCCTGCTGTCCATCGACGCACTTGAGCGAACGGTACAATCCTGCGCGCCTGATCTCTTCCAGTTCGTTATCGATAAAATCCAACATACATCAACTTCTCCCGCATCAGAATTATAAGGCAGGCAGGGCCTGTCCTTGGCTTACCGACATGACAGCCGATCCTTATGAAAAAACCAACTTCTTGGTCACGACGTTAAACGGATATTTCCAGATGCGCCGGCGGAGCAGGCCCCGCCTGCCTTTTCTGTAAGCCTCCTTCATAGCTAAAAAACTAACCCGCCGGTAGCTGCCAACGAGGTATATTCATTCGTATGATTTTTACGGGTGGCGCGGCAATCCCGGTGAGCGGTCCAGCGAACCGGTTGACGCGACAGGACCCGTAAAAATCATTGCTCGTTACTATGCTGGCCGCCCGCGATCCCGGATTATTTTACTTTCAACCCAAGCTCGCGCAGCATCTTCAGATCATCCGCGGGATCGTTACCGGGCTGGGTCAGGTAATTCCCGATCATCATGCCACTCGCCCCCGCGAAGAATATCAGGCGCTGCGCCGCGCCGAGATTGACCTCACGCCCGCCGCAAACCTTAATTTCCGCCGTCGGCAACACGATCCGAAAGAGCGCGATCGTCCGCAGGATCTCGACGACCGGGAGCGGCGCCGCGCTCCCGAGGGGCGTCCCCGGCACCGGATGGAGAAAATTGAGGGGGACGGAATCCGCCTTGAGCTTCTTCAGCGCGAACGCGAGATCTATTCTGTCATCGCGATCTTCGCCGATGCCGAAAATACCGCCGCAACAGATCTTAACGCCGGCGCGTTTCGCGGCGGTCAAGGTCTTGAGGCGATCCCGGTACGTATGGGTCGTGCACATCCGTGGAAAGAAACGCTCTGAGGTTTCAAGATTATGGTGAAAACGGTCAAGACCCGCGCGACGCAACTCTTTCAGATAAGACCCGGTAACGCTCCCGATGGAGACTGAACACCTTAAACCAGGTGCCTTTTTCTTGATCGTCGTGATCGCGTCCCGTATCGCGCTCATTTCTTCCGCGCTCCTGATCTTCTCGCCGCTGGTCACAATACCGAAACAGGTCGCCCCGTTCTTGCGCGCGCTCAGAGCCGCGGCGACGATCGCCGGGGTCTTAAGGAGCGGGTAGGTATCGACCGCGGCCCGATGACGCGCCGATTGCGCGCAGAAACGGCAATCTTCGGAACAGTTGCCCGACTTCGCATTAACAATCGAACAGAGCTCTATATGACCATCCGTACAACTCTTGCGCACGCTGTTGGCCGTACACAGCAGATCAAAGAGTTCAATCGCAGGATCCAGATAGATTTTTCGTGCTTCGTTGCGGGAGAGGGAACGCCCGCGCAACGCCTTCTTCAGTATCTCTTTCGAAGCAATTCCCATAGCCCTCTCCTATTGTCAACCTGCTGCTTGCCTGCAGTTTACAATAAATTCAAAAAAATGGTCCCGACGCCATGTAGCGCGCCGGGACCGTACACCCGTTGCTTTTAAAATAATACGTCGAGGCCGCCGGAGAACGCTGTTTCGTCGATGAAACGCCCCTCAAGGTTCAGCGAAACCGCGTCCACGCCCATGACGTCGCAGCCCACGATCAAGCCCACTTTATTCTTAGATGATATCTGGCCGGGGTTACAGAAAACACCGTTCTGCTGCGTCAACCGCATCCTGCCATTCATATCGGAATAGCCAACGCCGACATACGGAGCGAGCGCTGACACCCCCAAGACCTCTTCTTTGCCGGCCCGCGCGAAGTCAATCTCGGTCTGCGCCAGGAGCGTAGCCTGCCACTCCCGTATCGTAAACCTACTCCTCGATTTATCGATCGCCGAAGCGACCCCGTTCCTGGTACCTTTATCGACATCCAGATCGGCCGTCCGGTATTGGACATCGCCGATAAATTTAAGTCGCGGCTGTTTAAAATCGAATATGAGCGCTTTTGCTCCCAGGCCCCAGGCGAACCCGGTATTACTTTCCAGCTGCGCCGACGCCCCCGCTTCGTTCCATTGTGATTTAAAATGCGCGGTGCCTAGTTTCACATAGGGCTCTATCCTGTCATTAAGAAACCCATACGAAATTTTCGACATATACCACTGCCCGCGCGATATTTTAGCGCCCGAAGCGGCGTCGGCTGATATCTTCCGCTCCAGAATAAATTCCAGATCGCCGCCGGCTTTAACGGAAAGGTCCCGGTCGCGCTTAAGATTAAAAATGCCCGTCCCCCGGGGAATATCAGTCGATGAAGCGTTGCCAACGGTCGCGGCTGAAGATACTGGCGGTACGGCTATCATGACCGCGAGAAAAGCTGCGGCGATACCATAGGTTTTCATCATTGAGTACCTCCCTTTTGTTCTATTGTAGCACCTATTACTTAATTGTCAACCATATATCCGGCTTGACAGTAGCGGCAATTTATTGTACGCGCTACCTGAGAATGAAGAAACTGACGTTTTCGCTTCTT
>JBAWYO010000213.1:0-2912 GCA_037143495.1 Candidatus Omnitrophota bacterium
AGAGATCGGCGGTCGCCCCCTCCTCAACGATCCTGCCGCGGCGCATGATCAGTGCTGAATCACAGAGGCGCCTGATGACCGCCAGATTATGGGAGATAAAAAGATAGGTCAGGCGCCGTCGCTCCTTGATCTCCTTAAAAAGCTTGAGCATTTTTGCCTGTACCGTCAGGTCAAGCGATGAGAGCGGCTCATCAAGCACGATAACCCGGGGCTCACTCGCCAGCGCGCGGGCGATCGCGATGCGCTGGCGCTGCCCGCCTGAGAATTCGTCCGGGTACCGCGTCAGGGCGCTCTCATCGAGACCGACAATGCTGAGCAATTCGCGCGCGCGCTCGCGGGCGAACGAACGGGGAACGATACGATGGATCGCCAGGGGTTCTAACAGCGTATCGATCACGCGCATCTTCGGGTCCAGGCTGTTGAAGGGATTCTGAAAAACCGCCTGCACATCTTTATGAAAACGGCGTATCTTTGACGGGTCGAAGAGAACTTCACCGGCGGTCGGCTCGATCAGCTTGAGGATCATCTTTGCCAGCGTAGTCTTCCCTGAACCCGACTCTCCCGCGATCCCGAGCGAACTGAATTCATTGACCCGGAAGCTGATCCCGTCCACCGCGGCGACAAGACCTGCGCGGCTCTTCAAAAAACCACGCTCGACAAGGAATTCTTTTCGTAAACCGCGGACATCGAGAATACTATTTCCGCTCATGCTATTATTCCTATCTCTTCATACGCTTCTATTAACTCTTTCGTATGAAAATGGCGCGGCGCCGAAAAAATCTCTTCCACGCCACCCGCTTCAACGATCTTCCCCTGGTACATGATGCAGATCCTGTCGGCAATACGGCGCGCTATGGAAAGATTGTGCGTGATAAAGAGCAGTGAAAAACCCATCTCTTTTTTTAACAGCTGCAAAAGCTCCAGTATCTGCGCCTCGACCGTCACGTCGAGCGCGGTCGTCGGCTCATCCGCGATCATCAGACGCGGCCGGCAGGCGAGCGCCATCGCGATAAAAGCACGCTGGTTCATGCCGCCGGAGAGTTGGTGAGGATAATCGAGAAGAACCCGCGCGGGATCATCGATCCTGACAGCGCCCAGCAACCTGAGCGCTTCGGCGCGCGCCTCATGCCGGGAACGCCGTTGGTGGAGTATAATCGATTCAGCTATCTGATCGCCGATCGTCATCAACGGGTTCAGGAACGCGGCGGGTTCCTGAAAAACATATGAAACGGTCCCGCCGCGCAGCGCGACAAGAGCGCGCCGGTCAAGCGTGGTCACCTCCCGATCGCATACTTCGATCGTTCCCTTCCGTATACGCGCGCTCACCGGCAAAAGACGCGCTATCGCCAGCGCGGTAAGGGTCTTCCCCGAACCGGACTCACCGGCCAGAACGACGGTCTCACCGGAACCAACATCCAGGTCGACGCCATCAACAACCTTTCGCGGACAGGCCCGTGCGTCAGCGGCAATTTCGATCGTAAGTCCCTGTATCCGTAATGTCCGCTCGCTCATCTGAAAACTTTCTTCAGGCCTTCGGCAATACAATAAAATCCCATGATCGTCATTAATATCGCAACGCCCGGAAAGATGGTAATCCACCAGGCAACCCCCAGCGTCGATTTCGCCTCGATGAGTATATTCCCCCAGCTCGGCACCGGCGGCTGAACACCCAAGCCGAGAAAACTCAACCCCGACTCGATCAGGATCGCACCGGCAATGCCCATCGTCATATTGACCAGTACCGGACCCGCGCCGTTGGGGATCAGATGGCGCACGATTATCCTGGCAGGCGAGGCGCCGATCGAGCGTGCAGCCTGGATGAATTCCCGCTCCTTAAGCGAAAGGATCTCCCCCCTGATAAGCCGCGCAGGACCCATCCAGCTCGTCAGCCCGATGATGACCATGATATTCATGATCGAAGGCCCCCGTATCGCGACAACAGCGAGGATCGCGTAAAAGGTAGGAAAACAGAGCATGATATCGACAAATCTCATGATCAGGCTGTCGACAACGCCGCCATAGTAGCCGCTGATAGCGCCCAACAGAAGGCCGAGCGCCGTCGCGATACCCACCGCGACCAATCCGATCGAGAGCGATATCCGGGCCCCGTAGATCATCCGGCTCAGGATATCCCTCCCGAGTCCGTCAGTCCCGAACCAGTGCGCGACCGACGGCTGCCGCAGAAGGCTCTCCTGGTCGATCGCGGAAGGGTCATACGGGCTGATCCAGGCGGCAAGAAGTGCGATCACCGCGAAAAAACCGATGATCATGATACCGGAGGCCAGGGATTTGTTTTTCATAAAAAAAATTCCTACTTCCGGTAGCGTATGCGCGGGTCGACGTACGCGTACGCTACATCAGCGATAAGATTGCCCGCCATCGTGAGGACCGCGAGCAGGATGACCTCCGCCATGATCAGGTTGGTGTCGCGCGCCAGCGCGGCCTCATAAAAGAGCCTCCCGACCCCGGGGATCGCGAATATCGACTCGAAGATCACGCTGCCGCCAAGCAGCCCCGGCAGCGACAGGCCCGCGATCGTCACTATCGGCAGGAGCGCGTTACGCATAGCGTGCCGCCAGACGACCGCGGCCTCCGTCAACCCTTTCGCCCGCGCGGTCCTGATATACGGCTGCTCGAGCGTCTCGGCCATGCTAGCGCGCATATAGCGTGAGATCCCCGCGAGGCCGCCCGCGGCGGAAACAGCGACCGGCAATATCAGGTGACGCCCCAGGTCTATCGCCTTCTGCCAGAAAGAAAGATATTCAAAATCGAGGGACGTAATACCCGAGATCGGCAGCCAGCCGAGCCTGATGCAGAAGAACTGCATCGCGAGCAACCCCAGCCAGAACGTCGGCGCCGCGAAAAGAAGAAAGACTATAATGGTCTTTCTTCTTTTCGCGGCGCCGACGTTC
>JBAWYO010000214.1:0-2896 GCA_037143495.1 Candidatus Omnitrophota bacterium
ATCAGAGCCTTTTCTTTTTTCCCTCGTAAAGCTTCAAACTTATCTCCAATTCGTCCCATTAGCTTATCACTCCCTTCTCAATGATCGTCTGCGCGTCTTTATCGCCGCGGCCCGAAAGACAAACAACGATAATTTTATCTTTGGACATTTTTGGCGCCATTTTCATTGAATAGGCAATAGCGTGTGCGCTCTCCAGCGCGGGGATGATGCCCTCCTGGCGGGACAAAAAAGAAAATGCCGCAACGGCTTCTTTATCCGTGATCGTGACATACTTTACTCTCTTTGTTGCATGAAAATAGGCGTGCTCCGGGCCGACACCGGGATAATCAAGCCCGGCCGAAATCGAGTGCGCCTCAGTGATCTGGCCATCGCTATTCTGCAACAGGTACTCTTTGGCGCCATGAAGAACGCCGATAGAACCCCGGGAGATGGTCGCGGCGTGCTTACCGCTCGCCAACCCGAGTCCGGCGGCTTCGACACCGATAAGCCGGACGTGGTCATCAAGAAACGCGTGGAACATGCCCATCGCGTTAGATCCCCCGCCAACGCACGCCAGCGCGAAATCCGGAAGTCTGCCCTCCCGTTTAAGAGCGACCGCTCTTGTCTCGTCGCCGATCACCGATTGAAAATTGCGTACGATCATCGGATACGGGTGCGGACCGGCGACCGACCCGATGACGTAGTACGTATCGCGTATGTTCGTAACCCAGTCCCGTATAGCCTCATTCATCGCGTCCTTGAGCGTTTTGGAACCGCTTGACACCGGCGTTACGGTAGCGCCGAGCAGCCGCATCTTAAAAACATTGATCGACTGCCGCTTAATATCTTCTTCGCCCATAAATATTTCACAGCGCAGGCCGAAGAGCGCCGCCACGGTCGCGGTCGCGACGCCATGCTGGCCGGCGCCTGTTTCCGCGATCAACCGCGGCTTTTTCATGCGCAGGGCGAGAAGCGCCTGTCCGAGCGTATTGTTGATCTTATGCGCGCCCGTATGCAGCAGGTCTTCGCGCTTCAGGTAAATCTTCGCGCCGCACTTCCTTGAAAGCGCCTGCGCATAGTAGAGCCGTGTCGGCCGTCCCGCGTATTCATTCAGATAATACGAGAGCTCTTTTTTAAACGCATGGTCATGACGCGCGGCGGTATACGCGCGCTCAAGTTCGTCCAGTGCCGGCATCAGCGTCTCAGGGACGAACTTACCGCCGAATGCGCCGAACCTGCCGTTCTTATCGGGAAGCGTTTTCCTTTTCATGCATCCATTCTCTTATGCCGGATACCCCATCAGTTCGCGCACTTTAGCGCCGGCGTCGCCAGCGCTCATCAGCGCTTCACCCACCAGCACGGCATTGACGCCGAGCTTTTTCAGGTCGATAACATCCTCACGCGTCCTGATGCCGCTTTCAGCGACGATGATCTTCCCCTGCGGGATGAGCGGTACGAGACGGCGTGTCGTACCGATATCAACGATAAACGTATGTAAGTCGCGGTTATTGATGCCGATAATTTCTGCACCGGCCGTAAGCGCCCTGCGCAGATCATCCTCGTTCCTTGTTTCGCAGAGCGTCTCAAGGCCCGTTTCACGCGCGACCACCATAAAACGCGCCAGCTTTTCGTTGTCCAATATATCAGCTATCAACAGTATCGCGTCGGCCCCGGCCAGCGCCGCCTCATAAATTTGATATTCGTCAATGATGAAATCTTTCTGCAATATCGGCAGATCAACGACCTTCCTGATCTGGCCCACGAATGCCAGCTCCCCGCCGAAAAATTTTTCATCGGTGAGTACCGAAAGAGCCTGCGCGCCGGCGGCCGCGTAATCGGTCGCTATCTGAACCGGCCGGAAGTCGGTCCGGATAACCCCTTTAGAAGGAGATTGGCGCTTAACTTCAGCGATCAGGTTAATGCTTTTGAGAAGCAGCGCGCGTTTAAAATCACGGCGCGCAGACAAACCTTTTGCAAGTTCAGCTCGTACAGAAGCCAGTGGTCGCAGCTCTTTGCGCGCTTCAACGACCTTCACCTTTTCTTGAAGTATCTGCGATAGTATCATCGGATCTGCCGCAACATCTCCAGTTTTTGCAACGCCGCTTTCGAATCGATCGATGCGGCGGCGATCCTGACGCCATCCTTAAAATCGCGCGCTTCTTCCAGGACTACCAGCGCGGCGCTCGCGTTCATCAGGACGACATCCCGGGCGGGCCCCTGCTTGCCCTGCAGGATATCGAGAATAATGCGCGCATTCTCGAGACGTTCTCCGCCCCTGATGCGCGCGATATCAACTCTTTTAAGGCCGAAGTTCTTTGGCTGCACGGCGTAGGTCCGAATGCGGCCGTTCTTAAGCTCAGTGACCTTACTTTTGGCGCTGAGAGAAAGCTCGTCTAGGCCGTCTTCGCTGTGGACGACCATCGCCCCCTGGACACCGAGGTTCGCGAGTACCCGCGCCAGCAATTCGGTGATCGCGGGATTAAAAACGCCGACGATCTGGTGTGTCGCGTTCGCGGGGTTTGAGAGCGGCCCGAGAATATTAAAGATCGTCCGTATCCCGATCTCAGTCCGGGGAAGAGCCGCGTGACGCATTGCCGCGTGAAAGACCGGCGCGAACATGAATCCGATTCCGATCTGCTGGATCGATGAGCGGACCTGGTCCGGTTGCAGATCGATCTTGACGCCAAGCTCTTCGAGCACATCGGCGCTGCCGCAGCGCGAAGAGACGGCGCGATTGCCGTGTTTCGCGACCCGCACTCCGCAGCCGGCGAGCACGAACGCGGCTGCCGTTGAGATGTTGAAGGCGGCACCTGCGGCTGAGTTAATTTGGGCGAGTCCGCGTGAGTTATTGAACATTTTTCAGGCGGATGAAATTGGATGTCATGTTATTACAGTTACCAACGATATTCTTAAGAAG
>JBAWYO010000215.1:0-2891 GCA_037143495.1 Candidatus Omnitrophota bacterium
AGCGCATCTGGCCCGAAACCGCGACAAGTTCGCCGCCGTTCCGGGCGCCCGGGAGATCCTTGACCGCTATCGGCAGGTACTCATAGGTATCCGGCAGACGCACGCAAGCCAAAAGCTCGCGGAGGTCTTTGAGGTTGGTCGTCGCGCTGTCCCAGAGCGGTTTTACCGGGTCCGGCCTGCAATAGCCGATATTCACCGCCACCAGAAGAGCCACCGCGACCGCTACGACGGCAACCTTGATTTTTTTCGGGCATACAAAGCAGGCGCCTCCCGCCAGGAACGCGGCCGCGAAGTTCACGATCGCGAGAAACCTCCAGGGGAACTGGGTAAATTTAAGGAGCGGAACGACTCGCCAGAGCGGTAACGAGACGACGGTCGTACAGAGGAGCGCACCGCCGAGCAACGCCGTGAAAAAAATAAGCTGTTTGCCGCTTTCCCGACGCCGTACATAGATAGCCCGTACAAGAGCTATTGCCGCGATCGAAAGCATGATCTGAATGATGCCGACCTGGAAGGACATCGTATCCCCCCTGCCGGGCACCGACTCCCCGTACCCCCATCTTGAAAAGATCAGCTGGTCGGGATAGACAAAATGATTCGTGTATTGATAAAATCCTCCGGTGAAATTCGTCGAGCGCACCGCGTCTTTTTCTGCGATCGCGGGAAGCCAGAAGAACGCCGCGAGCGCGACCCCGAGGAGAAACGCGATCAGCGAAACCGCCAGCGGCTTCTTCCCCGGACGCGGGTCGGTCACAAAAAGGTATCCGATATAGACAAAAACTATCGGGACAAAGAGCATTGCCATAATATTATGGGTGAGCATCAGGCCGCCGATACTCACCGCACTCAAGACCAGGAAAAGCGGGCGCATGGTCATATGCGTCTTATAAAGTGCCCAGATGATCAGCGGGAAGAATATGAACGCGGACGCTTCGGCGAACGATCCGCGCACATAGATGTCGCAGATATGATACGGCGCATACAGATAGGCGATCGCGCTTAGAAAAGCGCAGGCCCTGCCGAAGAACTCCCGCGTCAGGATATACATGCTCACTCCCGAGCCGATCAGAAAGAAAATACAGGTCAGGTTGATCGCGTTGACCAAGCCTACGCGGACATTCACCAGAAGATCTGCCGCGTAATAAAAGAGCGGCGGATAAAAATTAAAGAGCGGGTATCCGTACCCGTAGTGAAGGTCCGGGATCCACCTGACGAGAAGCTGCCCATCCCCCAGGAATTTGTACACACTTACCAGCCGGATAAAAGCGCACCCCGAATCATGGCCGAGGATGAGCCTCCCCTGAAAAAGCGGAACGAACATCGCCAGGGAAAAAACGGTTATTGCCAGGATAAGCCAGGCATCGGGCGTCAGAAGCCGGATCGCGCGCACACCATTACGGCGCATTATCGTACGTAAAGACAGCTGCTTATCCGCCTTTCTTGTGGCACACACAATAGAGCGAAAGCCCGGGAATAAGAATACCGGCTTTTTTAAACCAGCGCGACAAGGTAAATTCCGCCCGTAAGGCCGTCGTTATGAGCACAGTTATAACACTGCGCTCGCCGAACTTCCACCGGCTGACCGCCGATATACCGTCGGGAGACCCAGTAGTCGATCTGATGGTAACCTGCAAAAACCTGATAAAAAAAAGAGATACATAAAAATAGAAATACTCGTCAATAATAAAACCGTGCTTTTCGAGCAAACCTATAAGACCCCGGTGGCCATATCTCCTTAAATGACGCAGGTTAATGTCATGCCCGGAAAAGAGGTAATCAAAAGCGGGCACCGTAATGATCGCGCTGCCGCGTTCACCGAGAAGATCGGCGACAGCGCCGAGAAACCGCGCATCGTCCTCGATATGCTCGAGCACATCCATGAGAAAAACGCGATCAACGCTGCCGGTGGGAAGATCCCTGATATCGGTGACCCGGATAATACCGTCAACGGCGCCCTGAACAGTGTAATGGCTGTCAACAGCGTACACGGGCAGGCTGGAGCTCTTGCTGAGGGCGCGGGTGAAATACATATCCCCGGCGCCGATATCGGCATATCGCAGCGTTCCCGGACCGCCCCGCTCCAGGCTTAAGATGGACCGGCACCGCGCTATCTCCCAGGGATGCCGGTTACCTGTAAAGACCGCTTCCTCGATCAGATCCATATATTGAGGCCCGTTTTTTTTAATATCCGCGCCAGCTTTGCCAATGGCAAGCCTACGACATTATAGTAGCAGCCCTCGATTCGATCGATAAATATGCCTCCCAACCCTTGTATATCGAAACTGCCGGCTTTATCGAGCGGCGAAACCTTCCTGAAATAACTGCGTATTTCGGCGTCGCTTAAGTGGCACATATAGACTTTCGTCGCCTCATGATCGGCATACATCCGCTTGTTATCGATATCGATGACCGCAAGGCCAGTGTAGACCCATTGGGGTTTTCGTGAGAGCAGTTTAAGCGTGCGTGCGGCGTCATGCAGGTCCTTCGGTTTGCCGATGATTTTTCCGTCGCAAAGAACAACAGTATCGGCCCCGATGATAACCCCCGTGCTGCGGTTGCGGGCCGCAGCACACGCTTTTAGAAACGCGTTATTCATCACAAGCTCTTCACAGCTCCCGCGTATAACTGTGTCTTCTTTGACATTGGTGGTAACAGCACGAAAACGTATGCCGGCCTGCCGCAGTATTTTCTGCCGCGCCTTTGAGCGCGAGGCCAGGATCAACTCTCTCATGAGGCCGCCTTCTCTCCCGCAAGATAACCCGTCGAAAACGCCTTCTGCAGATTATACCCGCCGCTGGGACCACAGCCGTCAATGATCTCTCCGGCGAAGAAAAGTCCGGGGATGATCCGTGACTCCATCGTCCGCGGGTTGATATCCCGGGTCGCTACCC
>JBAWYO010000216.1:0-2857 GCA_037143495.1 Candidatus Omnitrophota bacterium
CCTTGAAATAGACGTGCGTTCCTGAGTTAACCTCGCGCGAGAGCACCACGATCGCCGCGTCTTTCCCGCCAAACACTTTCCAGTTCGTTATCTTACCGCTGAAAATAGCCCCCAACTGATCGATCGTGAGCTTGCTGACCGGATTCTGAGGGTTAACGACGACCGCGAGGCCGTCAAGCGCAACCTTTGTCTCTACCGGGCTTCTGCCCTTTTCCTTAGCCTGGGTAATCTCCTTTTCCTTGATCGTTCGCGAACTCATCGCGATATCGCAGGTCCCGTTGATCAGGCTCGAGATCCCCGTCCCTGAACCGCCGCCGGTGACGGCGAGAAAATCCTGCGGGTTCTTTTCCATATACTTCTCAGCCCACGCCTGGCCAAGATTGACCATCGTGTCAGAACCCTTGATCTGTATCGAGTTAGCCTGCCCGGCGGCAAAAGCCTCTCCGGCGATCATGATCGAAACCAGCATTACAAGACCTTTTTTTATCATTGCTCCCCCTTATGGTTATGGCTCCTGCGCGTTCTATAACCAGTCAATGGTAGAATACTACGGAATTTGTGTCAATGTTAAAATATTAAAAGAAATCCGGCAGGATCCTTGTCAATCTGATCCTGCCGGATACGTACGGGAACCTCGGGGCCTATTTCAGCAAACGTTCTTGTTTTTGAGATTCTCCGGGTGATGCTTAACAACGCGTGCCTTGACCATATAAATGACGTCCTCAGCGATATTTGTGGCATGATCGCAGATGCGCTCGAGGTGGCGCGCGATCAAGAGCAATGACACCGCCCTTTGCACCGTGGACGCGTCTTTCATCATATAGCCGGTGATCAGTTCCGTCTGTATCGTGTCCCGCAGCATATCCGCTTCAGCATCCTTGAGTATGATGGAGGCGGAAAATTTCGGATCATTATTTACAAAAGCGGTCAGGACATCATGTACCATCGAGATCGCGACCTGCGTCAGTTTCGGAATGTCGATCAGCGGCTTAACGAGGGGTTTGTCGCAGAGTTCGAGCGCCCGCTGGGCTATATCGACCGCCAGATCGGCGATCCTCTCGAAGTCGGTATTGATCTTCATCGCCATCGTCACGAACCGCAGATCGATCGCCATCGGCTGCCGCAGCGCTAAAAGGTCCAGGCACTGTTCGTCGATCTTAAGTTCCATCTCGTCGATTATTTTGTCATTGGCGATGACCTCATTCGCGATCGACTTGCTCTGCTGCTTCAGCGCCTCTATCGATTTGACGATAGCCGCTTCGACCAGAGACCCCATCTCGAGAATATTCTTTTTGAGGTCAGCTAATTCTTCGTCAAAATGCCGTTCCATGAAATTTCCCTTTCTTTATGTACCAGGATCAGCCGCTGCTTACTTATTCCTTATCAAAAGGCAGGGGGTTGACCAATCTCTTGATCTCTTCCCGCAGTCGCTCGCGCGTTCTTCTGAAAAACTCGATATCTTTGCCCTTCGGGTCCGGTATCTCCCATTCCTTAAAAGACTTAGCGGGGAAAAACGGACAGGTATCCTTGCACCCCAGCGTAACAACATAATCAAAGTCCTGTGTCGGAAGATCTCTAAAACCTTTTGAACTGTTCTTTGAGATGTCTACCCCGATCTCCCTCATGACCGCTATCGCGTCCGGATTCACGACGCCCGACGGCCGGGAACCGGCGCTGTACGCTTCGATCACCTTTGAATAGAAATGTTTCGCTATACCCTCGGCTATCTGGCTCCGGCATGAATTCTCGACACAAACGAATAATACTTTTTTCATACAGTATCCTCCCGATAAAACTATGATCCGGTGCGGCAATGCCGATGAGCAGGGCGTAAAAATATTTTTTTAGCTTGGTCTTTCGCCTGCGGGCGGGCGTCGCCTGCCTTTTTATCCGAACCTTCCGGTAATATATGCCTCTGTCCTTTTATCTTTCGGCGCCGTGAATATATCCTGCGTCTTCCCTATCTCGATCAGGTCACCCATCAGAAAGAACGCGGTGCGATCAGAAACCCTGGCCGCCTGCTGCATATTATGCGTTACGATGACGATCGTATACTCTTTTTTCAGTTGCAGGATCAATTCCTCGATCCGCGCGGTTGAGATCGGGTCCAGGCTGGCGCAGGGTTCATCAAATAAAATAACTTCGGGGGCGACCGCGAGGCACCGCGCTATGCAGAGCCGCTGCTGCTGCCCTCCCGACATCTTGAGCGCGCTCTCACCAAGCCGATCCTTAACTTCGTCCCAGAGCGCCGCCCTCTTTAAGGATTCGACAACCCGCTCCCCGATAGCGTCCTTATCTTTGCAGCCGTTGACTTCGAGGCCATAGCTGACATTCTCGGCAATGCTCTTCGGAAAAGGGTTTGGTTTCTGAAAGACCATACCGACACGCCGGCGGATATCGGCGGGGTCGACGCGCGGACCCAGAATATCCTGGCCATCGAGAAATATTTTCCCGGTCAGCGTCGCGTGCGGCACCAGCTCGTTCATGCGGTTGAGCAGGCGAATGAAGGTCGATTTCCCGCACCCCGACGGACCAATGATCGCCGTGACCTGGTTAGCCGGCACATCCAGATCAATTTCTTTAAGCGCCTGCTGCTTGCCGTAGAAAAAATTGATCTTCTCAGCTTTCATTTTGGCGGTCACCGGCGGAATGCCGATAAAGCCGGAACGCTCGTCGACAACGGCTTGTTTCAAAAATTTGCTAACCATAGTAGTTGCTCCTCTGCTTCTGGCGGATAACGATCGCTACCGCCGATACCACCAATACCAGGCATAACAGGATCAGGCAGCAGCCATACGCGATCGCGGTCTGCTGGTCAGGATGAGCCCCCTCGGTCATAAGCGCGTAAATATGATAC
>JBAWYO010000217.1:0-2855 GCA_037143495.1 Candidatus Omnitrophota bacterium
CACGATGAATTTATTAAATGCCGAAGGGACAGTTGTTCCACTACACTCAACTCATGCTGATCGGATCGACATCCGCGAACATAAAAACACCACGGCCTTTTCTCGATCCCGCGATAATGCCGCGCAACGCGGCGGGAATATCAGCGGCAGAGCGGAATTTAAGAAAGACATTCCAGCGGTACTGGCCGCGCACTTTGATCAGCGGCGACGGGGCCGGTCCGGTCACCTTGAAAAATTTCAGTTCTTTGACTTTCTTCGCGAAGGCTTCGGCGGCGACTATCGCGTTCTCCTCTTTTGCCGCCCTGAACGTACACTTGATAAGACGGTAGTAGGGAGGAAACCCCGCCCGCCGGCGAACCTTGATCTCGGTCTCATAAAAACCGGTGTAATCATGTTCGCTCGCCGCTTTTATCGCGTAATGGGTCGGCGCGTACGTCTGTATGATCGCCCGGGCGGCAAGATCTCCTCTGCCCGCCCGGCCCGCGACCTGCGTCAGGAGCCCGAAGGTCCGTTCGGAAGCCCGGAAGTCCGGCAGGTTCAACGACGTATCGGCGGAAATAACGCCGACGAGCGTTACCGCAGGGAAATCGAGCCCCTTCGCGATCATCTGTGTCCCGATCAGGATATCGATCTTCCCCTCCTTAAATTCATCAAAGATCTTATCGTGCGATCCGCGTTTTGAGGTGGCGTCCGTGTCCATGCGCGCGATCCGCGTACCCGGGAAAAGCTTATGCGCTTCTGATTCGACCTTCTGCGTGCCAAGCCCGAAGAATTTGATCGCGGGACTTTGGCAGGAAGGACAGGCTTTGGGCGCGTCGCTCCTGCGGTTGCAATAATGGCACACGAGCTTATCGGCATCGGCGTGATAGACCAGGACCGCTTTGCAACGCTTGCACTCAATGACCGCGCCGCAGACTTTGCAATCGATATGCGTCGAAAAACCGCGGCGGTTCAGAAATAGTATCGCCTGGTGCTTTGCCTCCAGCGTCTTGCGCAACGCGTCCTGGAGCGCGTACGAAAATATCGGGATCCGCTTCTGGTTCCCGATCTCTTTGCGCATATCGACGATCCGCGCGGGAGGCAGCTCCCGCTGCTCGATACGCTCGGTCAGGGTAATGAGCCGGTAAACGCCCCGCTGGGCCTGATAATAGGATTCGAGCGACGGTGTCGCGCTCCCGAGCACCACAACGGCATGCGCCAGGCGCGCCCGCTCCAGGGCGAGGTCGCGGGCATGATAGCGCGGGCTATCTTCCTGTTTGTACGAAGTCTCGTGTTCCTCGTCGATGACAATGAGCCCCAGATCCTTGACCGGGCTAAAAAGCGCTGAGCGCGGACCGATGATGATCCGTCGGGTCCCTTCCCGGGCGCGCTCCCATTCCCGCAGGCGCACACCCTCGGCAAGCCGCGAATGGATGACCGAGACCGCTTCACCGAACCGCGATTTATACCGCTCGGTCGCCTGCGGTGTCAACGCTATTTCGGGGACGAGCACGATGCTCGATTTATTCTGTTTGAGCGCGCAGCTGATCGCCTGCAGGTAGAGTTCGGTCTTGCCGCTGCCGGTAATGCCAAAGAGCAGATAGGTGCCGGTCCGGCCCGCATTCATATCTTCAAGGACCGGATCGAGCGCCGCCTTCTGCTGGAGCGTCAGCTGCAGATCGACGCTGGCGTCATAGACCCTCTCCGGATCTGTTTTGTGGGGACGAAGTTTCGTCCTACCTCTGCGCAGTGTACCCGGCAGCGCGTTTTCGATCGCTTCGCCCCACGAACAGAAGTATTGCTCCGACATCCACTTCGTCAGACGGATCATCCCGTCATCCAGGACCGCCACTTCGTCGATCACCTGCTCGATATCTTTAAGATGCGGCACGTCCGAGAGATCAGCGATGCTGACGACGTACCCGACGACTCTTTTAAAACCAAAAGGAACCCAGACGCGTTTGCCGACGCTGACGCTTCCGGTGAGCGCATCCGGTATCCGGTAATGAAACGTCTTGTCGACGGCGAGCCCGACGGCTATTTCGGCGATCATGGTTCTTTGAGCACATCCCGGATCTTCTTAAGGTCTTCCCAGACCACGCGCTTCTGGGCGGAGTCGCGCAGGAGATACGCCGGATGGTAGGTCGGCATCACCCTAACGGCGTCAATCTCGCGAAATTTTCCGCGCAGCGCGGATATAGGTTCTTCGGTTGTAAGGACGAACTGGGAAGCGAACTTGCCCAGCGTGCAGATGACCCGCGGAGCTATTACCCTGATCTGTTCCTGAAGATGCGGCGAACAAGCCGCGATCTCCTCAGGTTGCGGGGGCCGATTCCCCGGGGGGCGACACTTAAGCACATTGGCGATATAAACATCTTCGCGGCGCATCCCGATCGCTTCGATCATCTTCGTCAGGAGTTCGCCGGCCCTGCCCACGAACGGCAACCCTTTAAGGTCTTCATCGGCGCCCGGAGCCTCACCAATGAACATCAGCGTCGCCGACGGATTCCCCGAACCGAAGACAAGGTTCGTCCGCTTTCTGCAGAGCATGCACCCTTTGCAGAGTTCGGCTTTTTTGCGCAATTCTTCCAGCATCAGTGCCCTGCTCGGGGTATCAGCGGTATTGACAATATCTTTGATACCCGCAGAGCTGACGAACTCATCTATCCCCGCCATCCGGTCAGTCTCGAGATAGGTGCGAACGGAAGCGAGTAAAATGCGTAGATCTTCCATATTTTCTCCACAATAAGATGGTCTTTTGCGGGTCCTGTCGCGGCAACCGGCTCGCTGGAACGCTCTGGCCTGCTCCAGCGGCAGTCCTTCGCTCGGAAAAATCTCTTTTTACTTCTGCTTTGGCAGAAGACCTAGCTAAAAAG
>JBAWYO010000218.1:0-2848 GCA_037143495.1 Candidatus Omnitrophota bacterium
ATGTGGGAGAGGCCGGGAGAAAGACGGCGCTCGAACGATTTTCAGTAGCGAAAGCGGCCCCGGTATATATTGAGATCATCAAGAAAGTGCATGTCTCGGCATGAAAAAAGATACGCTGCGCATGACCGCGGGAAATAGCAGAACGATCGCGCGGAATTTTTCCTGGCTCATGACGGCTCAGCTTGTTTACAAGCTGCTTTCGTTGGCAGGTATTGCTTATATGGCGCGGATCATGGGGCAGGCCGGCTTCGGCCAGCTCTCGCTCGGACTCTCCGTCGGTCTCCTCTTTCTCGGTTTTGCCGATATGGGGCAGAGCGAGTTCTTTATCCGTAGCGTTGCCGGTGATCCTCGCTCGGAAGAAGAGATGGCCGGACTCGTTCTCGGCCTTAAGATCGTTCTTGGCGTTATTCTTACGGGCATGGCCGCGGGGGCAGCTTTTTTTCTTGGTAGCTCGCGGGGTGTCAGGGTCGCGGTTATGGCGCTTTGTTGCGCGGGTATCATCGATTCTTTTACTCTTTTCCTCCGCTCCGTCTTTCGTGCCCGTGAAAAGATGCACTATGAAGCGTTGATGCTTATTGTTGAGGGGGCGCTCAAACTCTTTCTTATTATTGCCGCGGCGTATTTTTTTAAAGGCGCGGTGAGCGCGATGGGAGGGGCTTTTCTGCTCGCGAGCATCATCATAGTAGTCCTGACCGTGGCAGTCGGTCAAAGAAATGACGCCATTGCTATGCCGCGTCTCGAGGTTGGCAGATCGATCGCGTTTATCAGGGGCGGGATACCGTTCGCGATCGTCGGGATCCTCTGCGTGGTGAACGTGAAGGTCGACATTATCATGCTCTCAAAACTTGCCGGGGACACGGTTACCGGCTCGTACAGCGCGGCCGGCAGGCTCATCGAGTCGCTCTGGATCATCCCCGCGACGATGGCGGTCGCTGTCTTTCCCGCGCTAGCTCGCCTTAAAAGCTCCGGCGGAGCGTTCACGTCGGCCTATTATAAGCTGCTTTTCGTCTCGTGTGGCATCGGGGCCGCGATCGGCGTCGCGTGCTGGGGGTTCTCCGGGCTGATCGTCACCGCGGTATTCGGCACAAAATTTATCGATGCCGTCGCGATATTCAGAATATTCGCGCTGATGTTCGTGCCGGTTTTTGTGAAGTTGTATCTTGAGCGTGTCGCGCTGGTTCTGCACCATGCGCGTCTACTCTGCGGCGTCTACGCGGGAGGCCTTCTTCTGAAGATCGCGTTGAACTATCTGGTCATGCCGGGATTCGGCGCGCGGGGAGTCGCGATCGCGACGTTGGCAACCGAAATAGCGATGACCGCCTATCTGATGGTGATCATTGGTCGACAGGTTAATAGATCCGTTGAAGCTGGCATAGTGGCAGCAGGGTCGGGTTCAGGTCAACTAGCATGGTATGGAGAGTGACCATAGATGCGATTGCGGGTAGCGCTCTTTAACGCTGCTGATTTTTACCAGGCAAGCAGATTCCCTTCGCTGGGGCTCGGCTACCTCGTTTCATACCTGCGGAAATACTCGTCTTTTAAAGATGTTCACATTATAGAAGGTTCCGGGATGGCCGGTCTGCGCAGGCTCGAGCCCGATGTTGTCGGGATCTACAGCGTTACGCAGACGTATGAGCAGGCCTGCGCGATCGCGCGACTCATCAGGGCTGAATATCCCCGCGTACCGATCATAATCGGCGGGTATCATATCACAGCTCTGCCGTATCTGTTGCCCGAGCTCTTTGACATCGGCGTGCTTCGGGAAGGGGAGGAGACGCTTAAAGAGCTTCTTGAAGTTATTGCGGATAATGGCCTGGACCCGCGCGCTCTCGCGGGAGTCCGCGGGATAGCTTTTCATGACCGCGGACAGGTAAAGGTGACTGAGCCGCGAGCGCATATACGGGATATTGATTCGATACCATTTCCGGCGCGTGACGCCTTCTCCAGGACCGGGCGCGGTTTTGTGAGTACAATAACTTCCCGCGGATGTCCTTATAAATGCATCTTCTGTTCATCGGTTGATTTCTGGGGCGCTCCCCGTTTTCATAGTCCCGGATACGTCGTTGACGAGCTGGAGGAGATCATCCGTACCCGCGGGGCGATCCATATATCTATCTGGGACGATCTTTTTATCGCTCCGTTGCCACGGTTCGAAGAGATCTGCGCTCTCGTCATAAAGAAAAAAATCCATAAGAAGGTTTCTTTCGGGTGCGCTTTACGCTCAAATCTGGTGACTGACAAACTTTGCGCGAGCCTGCGGGGCATGAATGTCAGGCGTGTTTCGATCGGGTTTGAGTCCGGTTCCCAGAAAGTGCTCGACACGTTGAAATGCGGGTCGGTGACCGTCGAGCAGCACATGAAAGCGGTTGAGCTTTGCCGCGCTCACGGGATCTATGTTACCGGGACCTTCATGATCGGTAATCCTGGTGAAGGAAGAGAGGATCTCCAGATGACGCTCGATCTCGTTAAACGGTTACGCCTCGATGGCGGCGGCGTGATCTCTCTTGCGGCGCCGTTTCCCGGGACCCGGCTCTGGGAATATGCCAAACGCGAGGGGCTCGTGGCTTCAGACGCGCAAGCGGCGACGATCGGCCTCATGAATACTGATTTCACCGATCCTGCTCATTTTAAGGGAATTCTTCTTACCCGGGAAGTACCCCTCGATGAGTTTTTCGGGTACGCGCGCCGGATCCAGGAGGCCGCGAACGCTCATTTCGTGCGCGGACTTTTGCGCATGCGTATTTTTTCAGTGACGTATCTGCGGTATCTGATCGCGCGGCCGCGCGAATGTCTGGCCCTGGCGTGGTATTTGGTTAAATATGTTGCCCGCCGGTCATCAGTTATGGAG
>JBAWYO010000219.1:0-2808 GCA_037143495.1 Candidatus Omnitrophota bacterium
GTGGCCACGGCGGCGGTCACCAGAATCGTCCATCGCGCGAAATGTTTCATGGGTTATAACCTGCCCTTGTGTGCCCGGGGGTCGGATATCCGAGCTGTCAATGCTGAGGCCGCCACGGTGGCGGGGCTCGCGAGGTAGATGAATGAATTGGGGTTGCCCATCCTGCCCTTGAAATTCCTGTTCGCGGTCGAGAGGACCGACTCGCCATCCGCCGGAATACCACCGTGGGTGCCGACGCAGGGACCGCAGCCGGGAACGAGCACGACACCGCCCGCGTTGATGATCGTCTCAAGGATCCCTGCCTGGAGCGCCTCAAGATAGATCGTTTTCGAGGCCGGCGCGACAATGAGCTTCATCCCCGCCGCTATCGTCTTATTCTTCAGGATCTTGGCCGCGACCTGCAGGTCCTCGAACCGACCGTTGGTGCAGGTGCCGATATAGACCTGGTCGATATGCGTGCCTTTAAGTTCCTCGACCGGCGCTACGTTATCGACCGCGTGCGGCTTCGCGATCTGCGGAGAGAGTTTCGAAACGTCAAATTCCTTCACCGATTCATAGACCGCGTCCTTATCCGCGAAAACGGGCTTTGGTTTTTTCTTGGCGTGCGCGCTGATCCACTCGAGCACCTTCTTGTCGGCTTCCATGAGACCGACCTTGGCTCCCATTTCGACCGCCATATTCGATATTGTCAACCGCGCGTCGACGCTCAGGCGCTCGATCGCATCTCCGTAAAACTCGGCGGCTTTGTAGGTGCAACCATCGGCGCCGAGCGTCCCGATAATGTGCAGGATGATATCCTTCGCGTAAACACCTTTGGGCAGTTTACCCGAAACAATGATCTTTATCGTCGGCGGGACCTTGAACCAGTTCTTGCCGCTGGCGACGGTGATCGCGAGATCGGTCGATCCGACACCGGTCGAAAACACATTGATCGCGCCATACGTGCAGGTGTGTGAATCAGCGCCCAGCACGAGGTCGCCGGGCACCACATGTCCCTGCTCGGGCACGAGCTGGTGACAGACGCCGACACCGATATCATAGAGCCCCACACCGTACTCCTGCGCGAAACAGCGCATTTTCTTATGGACGGTCGATACGCCGACGTTCGGACTCGGCCCTGAATGATCGATGATCATATAAAATTTGCGCTTATCATAGGGCTTAATATTCCCCATCTTCTTGAAATTATCAATAATGATGCCGCTCGTACCATCCTGGCCGAAATAAAAATCGACCGCGCAGATAGCAATATCCCCGGCCATCACCTTCCTGCCGCAATGATTGCTCAGTATTTTTTCCGCTATTGTCTGACCCATGTCCCTATCCTTTCGAGTCCCTTCTTGATGCTCTCCATGCCTGTCGCGAAACTGAACCTGATATACTGATCCTTGCCGAACCCCGCCCCGGGAACAACCGCGACCTTCGCCTCCGTAAGGAGCCGCGTGCAGAGCTCGACCGACGAAAGCCCGGTCTTCGAAATGTCGCAAAAAACATAGAAAGCACCTGCCGGCTTAAAGGGCGAAAAACCCTTTATCGAGGCAAGCGTCTCAACCATAAAATCGCGGCGCCGCCTGAACTCATCCCGCATCGTGCTGATGAATGCCTGGTCGCCCACGATCGCTTCGAGCGCCGCCTTCTGGCTGATCGAAACCGGGTTCGAGGTCGAATGGCTCTGCAGGTTGTCGATCGCCGTCACGATCTGAGCGCTGGCGGCTAGGTATCCGATACGCCACCCGGTCATCGAATAGGTCTTCGAGACACCGTTGACGACGATCGAAAGATCGTAGATCTTCTTGTTGAATGAGGCTATCGAATAATGCTTCCCGCCGTCATAGATAAGTTTTTCATAGATCTCGTCGCTGAGAACATAGATATTATGAGCGACGGCGATCTCGGCGATAGCTTCAAGCTCTTCCTTCGTATAGACCGTACCGGTCGGGTTCGAGGGGCTGTTCAAGATGATCAGTTTTGTCTTTTTTGTCAGAGCTTTCTTAAGCTGCTCGCGGGTAAGCTTAAAACCGCTCTCGCGAGACGTATCCACGAGCACCGGTGTCGCTTCGGCAAGCTTCACCATTTCGGGGTAGCTTACCCAATAGGGCGACGGTATGATCACTTCGTCCCCTTTTCCGCAGAGAACCATGATCGCGTTATAGATAGAGTGCTTCGCGCCGGAAGAGACGATGATCTGACCACTGGTGTAGTCAAGACCGTTATCCGTTTTAAATTTGCGACTGATCGCGTCCTTCAATTCGGGAATGCCGCCCGCTGCCGTATACTTCGTAAAACCGCTCTCGATAGCTTTCACCGCTACGGACTTTATATGGTCCGGTGTATCGAAATCGGGTTCCCCTGCGCCGAAACTAACGACATCAATGCCTTCCTTCTGCATCTTCTTCGCTTTCGCGGTAATCTCCAGCGTGGAAGAACCGCCTACCTGCGACATCCTGTCTGCTAATGCCATATGCTGCTCCTTTTTAAGACGTGCTTTTATATGTTGGTAGCTTTGATTTATATCATAATCAGGGGGAAAAAACAAGAAAAATTGTCCGGTCGTACCCTGCATTTTCCTATGGCGTCTTATGAGGAAAGATCTAAATTGTTAGATATAAAAAAGATAGAAATGTTAGTTGTAATAAATTACAAATATGCTATACTTATCATGAAACGTTATGATCACCTCCGGCAATTCTCTTCAACTATTAGCATCTTCAATGCGCCTACTGCTGGCGGCGGCCTTTCTGGTAAACGGCACTGCCCGCGCTGACGCATATCCGGCCCCCTGCCTGCGTCAGCTCGCCTATCAGGAAC
>JBAWYO010000220.1:0-2807 GCA_037143495.1 Candidatus Omnitrophota bacterium
ATTATGCGCTCGACCACGATTGGTCGTTCATGTCACGTTTCTCGTTCAGTCCGGTGCTCGCTGATGCGATAGATAATTCTGATTCCGGAAGGATCAAAGGGAAAGGCGGGTATCTTTTTAACGCGAATCTCGGATTTGATTATCGCCTGACCGAATACAGCAGCATCGCGTTCGGCGGTTTTATGGAGCTTCAGCATCTCAAAGGAAATACGCGCGATGCTGCGATCTGGCCGACAAATGATACGAATTCGTATGGCATTTTTGTGGCGATGAACGGTTTTTGGGGGGCGGGAACGCGCAGCGTACGGAGCGCGCGCCAGGAAGAACCGGTTGTGCGGCAGGTCGCCGTGCCTGCGCAGCCTGCGAGGGTTATGCCAGCGCGCCCCAGCGCGCGGGTTGAGTTGGTCTGCGCGCCGGAGACGGTGACCTATGATCCCGGCGATTATTATGAAGAAGTCAGAAAGAAGATCGCTTCCTGTGTCGCGGGGATGAGCAAGTTGGATAAAGGGGAGACGCAGCTGCACCTGACGCTCGCCGCTGATGGCGCGATCGAAAAGGTCTACGCTATTGATGAGACATCGACGACCGGCGCGGTGACCAAGCAGGCGATCGTGCAGGCGGTGACGGCTCTTACGCCGTTCCCGGCGCTGCCGAAAGAGCTCAAGAAGAACAAGATCTCAATGATCGTTCCCGTCGTTGTTTCATAACGGCGGGGCTATTTTTTTTACTTGCTAAGTGAACGATTGTTCACTATACTGATACTCCGCAGGAGGGAACTGAACTATGCCGATCACGACACTTGAGGCTGACGCAGAGAAAGTGAGGCTTTTTTATCTGAAGCACCGGCGGATGCCGTCGTATTCTGAGATGCAGGAGCTCTTCGGGTTCCGTTCGAAGAATGCCGTCTTTAAGAAAGTTCTTTCGCTGACAAAGCGCGGTTTCATCGATAAGGACGAGCGGGGGCGGATCCTGCCGCGCAGCCTGCTGCGGCCGGTGCGCGTGGCGGGAACGATCGCCGCGGGCTTTCCCAGCCCGGCCGAAGAAGAGCTCTCGGAGACGATGAGCCTCGATGAGTACCTGATCCCTAACCCGCAGGCGACCTATCTCTTAAAGGTGGACGGCGATTCAATGATCGACGCCGGCATCCATCCGGGCGACCTGGTGCTTGTGCAACGGGGGCGCACCCCGCGGACGGGCGATATTGTCGTCGCCCAGATTGATAATGAGTGGACGCTTAAATATCTTGAGAAGAAAGACGGGCGCGTTTTTTTGCGGGCCGCGAATAAGCGGTATCCGGATATTATTCCCGCCGATGAGCTGGTGATAACGGGGGTTGTCGTCGCTAATGTCAGAAAATACTTCTGAGGAAGACCTGATAACGCTTGCTTCCTATCCGCGCGCGATCGCGCATATTGACTGCGACGCCTTCTTCGCTTCCTGTGAACAGGCGAAGGATCCGGCGCTGAAAGGGCGGCCGCTCGTCACCGGCAAAGAGCGGGGGATCATCGCCTGCGCCAGTTATGAAGCGAAGGCGCGCGGCGTTACGCGGGGGTTGCGCTTGAGCGAGGCGCGTTCACGCTGCCCGGAATTAGTCGTGCTTCCGAGCGATTATGAGACCTACAGCATTTATTCCGAGCGTGTTTTTGCGATCATCCGGCGATTTACGCCTGAGGTTGAAGAGTTCTCGATCGACGAGGCCTACGCTGACCTGACCGGACTGCGGCGCCTCTACCGGGCTTCCTATGAGAAGATCGCGCGCGATATACAGGAGGCGGTCCATCACGAGCTCGGCATCACGGTTTCGGTGGGCTTGAGCCTGACCAAGACGCTCGCGAAGATATGCTCGAAGCATAAAAAACCGAACGGGTTAACCGCCGTTCCCGGCTACGCTTTACACGAGTTTTTGCGGCCCCTGCCGCTTGAAAAAGTCTGCGGGTTCGGGCCGAACACCGTTGCTTTATTGAACAAGTACGGTGTGCGCACGATACGTGAGTACGTTGAGCGCCCGTCATCGTTCGCGCAGCGAGCACTTGGCAAGATCGGCATCGACCTGTGGCGGGAGTTGCGGGGAATACCGTCGTACCCGATCGTCAGCCGCAAAAAAGAGAAACAGCTTTCCCTGGGCAGGACCAAGACCTTTTCTCCTGCCAGCGGCGTTCGCGCTATCGTCAAGGCGCACCTGATGCGCAATCTGGAATCGGCGTTTATCGCTCTGCGCCGCAATTCGCTGAGCGCCCGTTCATTAACGGTCTATCTGAGGACGCGCGATTTTCACGATATCGCGATGACCGGCGAGTTGGACCGCCACTCAGCGGCAACGCTCGATTTTACGCGGCTCTGCGGCGAAGTCTTCGAGCGTCTTTTCAGGGAAGGATGTTGCTATCGATCGACCGGGGTCATACTTTCGGAGATAACCGCGCAGGGGGTTGACGCGTTGACGCTCTTCGATGACCCGGCGGTGGTAAAAAAAATATCGGATATCTCATGCGCCGTCGACCTGATCAACAAGAGATATGGCAAGTACGCCGTCCATCTGGCCAGTACCGGTCCGGCAATCGTTGCGGGTTCAGCGACCTCTCCCCGCAACGAAGAGACCTGGCGAAAGAGGACCGTGCTAAAAGGGGAGACGCGGCGCCGCCGTCTCGGGTTGCCGCTCTTGAAATCCGGAAATAGAGTTTGACTCTATGTCGACTCCATGGTATACTATGTTGAGGGTTTAGAAAGTCAGATATTTCATAATAAGCGAATGATTAATTGGAGGCATGCTATGCGCGCATCAACGGTAATGAAGGATAAAGCTATTATAC